>QQUK01000221.1 GCA_008501655.1 Calditrichota bacterium | reverse complement strand
AACCGAAGGAGCTTTATCCCCAAAAGATTTTGAATCAGACGATCAAAAGAAACGGAACGGATGGTGGGACTGGAAACCGGCAAAATTAGCCCTGGAACTTCTTTTCTGGCAGGGGAGACTTATGATTGCAAAACGGGTCAATTTTCAGAAATATTATGACCTGACTGAGCGGGTGTTACCTCCTGAAATAGAAACGAAACTACCGACACAGAAAGAACTAAGCAGTTTCTGGATCAGACAAGGATTGAAAGTTTTAGGAATAGCTACATTAAATGATTTAAGTAAATACTATTATCATATGGATAAAAAACTGCTCCAAAATGGGCTGAGAACTCTTATTAAAGAAAATGAAATTCGGGAGATAAATGTAGAGTCACTAAGTGAAATATACTATGTTTTCACGAAAACTCTTAACAAAACTGATATTAAATATCAGGAAAACACCCGGGCATATATTCTCTCGCCATTTGATAATTTTCTGATTAACCGTTCCAGAATCAAAAAACTCTTCGGATTTGACTATGCGATTGAATGTTATCTGCCTGAAGCAAAAAGGAAATTCGGCTATTTTTCTCTGCCTCTACTTTGGAAGGGAGACTTTGCCGGTTTGATTGAAATGAAAGCAGACCGGGCTGAGAACAAACTGATAATTAAAAATCTGGTTTTGGAAAAGAATCTGAGAGATGATACAGTTTTTTATACAAAGCTAAGCGAGGAAGTACACCGGTTTAAAGTCTTCAATAACTGCGAAACAATTTCATTTGGAAATCGCAATCTTCAATTGTTCAAGAAACTTAATCCCTACTTGTAATTCCAAAATCCTGTCTTTCTGCAAATAAAAAAGCCACTGTCCGTTCACCACGGGAACCGAAGCGCCCATGGCGGGGGAGGGAATTTAGGACAGTGGCGTATCTTATAAAGTTTAGTGAATAAACTATATCTAAAACAAAGCTTAATGTCACACTAATGTAATCTTAATCCCTTTTTAACTCTATTTTCAGATTAGCTAATGAATTGGACGATGTCAATATCGAAATGCAACTTAATATAAATAAAAGTACTTTTATATGAGCTCTTTATTATCTATATTAGCAACCTTATGAAGAAAAAGCGCGAAGATTATATCAGTTGGGAAGAGTATTTCATGGCTTTAGCCCAGCTTTCAGCAAAAAGATCAAAAGATCCTTCTACTCAGGTCGGAGCATGTATTGTAAATGATAAAAAGAGGATAATCGGTATCGGTTATAACGGTTTTCCAACCGGTTGTTCTGACGATGAACTTCCCTGGGATCGGGAAGGGGATTATTTGGATACAAAGTATCCTTATGTATGCCATGCTGAAATGAATGCGATAACAAATTCTTCAAACAAGTCGCAGCTCGAGGGAGCATCTTTGTATGTTTCTCTGTTTCCCTGTAATGAATGTGCAAAGCTGATTGTACAGGTAGGAATTAAAGAAGTAGTTTATCTCTCTGATAAATACAAAGACCAGCCGGTTTTTAAGGCTGCCCGAAAAATATTTGATATGGCGGGAGTCTCCTGCAGGGAATTGAACCCGGGAAGTTCCAGTATCAATTTATCCCTGGTCAAGGAATAGAAAATTTTCCTTCAGAATGTAATTTTATTATTGTTTTTCAATCTAAATAGGTTAGATTAGTCGCTTATTATTTTAGTGATTTTCACATATAAACCCTTTCGGAGGACCGAAAAATGACGAAAACCAAAGATGATATTTTAAGAATGATTGACGAAGCCGGGGTACGCTATATTCGACTCTGTTTTACTGATATTCTTGGTCAAATCAAGGGTATGTCTATTACCCGATCTGAAATTGAACAGGTTCTCGAAGAAGGGCAAGGCTTTGATGGCTCCTCAGTTGAAGGATTTGCACGTATTGAAGAATCAGACCTGATGGCAATTCCTGATCCGCTGACTTTCAGGGTTATCCCATGGGAAATTGCAGGGGAAAAAGTTGCCATGATGTTCTGCGATATCCAAAATCCGGACGGTACTCCTTATGATGGTGACCCTCGCTGGGCTTTGAAAAAGAATCTCCAAAAGCTTTCCGATAAGGGATGGACATTTTATGTCGGACCGGAACTTGAATATTTCTATTTTCGCAATGATGAAGAACCCGGCATTATTGACAAGGCAGGGTATTTTGACTACGGTACTGTAGATTTAGGCACACAAGTAAGAAAGCAAACAGTTGCTGCTCTCGAAAAATTTGATATTGCGGTCGAATGTTCACATCATGAAGTTGCACCATCCCAGCATGAAATTGATTTAAAATATCAGGAAGCTCTGGTTATGGGTGATTTTGCTCAGATTTACAAATTCATCGTCAAAGAAATCGCCATGGAAAACGGTCTTTATGCGACCTTTATGCCAAAACCACTTTTTGGAGAAAATGGCTCCGGAATGCATTGCCATGTTTCATTGTTTGAGAAGGATAAAAATCTGTTCTTTGACAGTAAGGGTGACTACAATCTTTCCGATATCGGTCGTAAATTTATCGCCGGGATTTTAACCCATGTTAAAGAATTTACTCTGATTACAAACCAATGGGTTAACTCATATAAGCGGTTAGTTCCCGGATATGAAGCACCGGTGTATGTCAGCTGGGGAAGAAGAAACCGCTCCTCGATGGTTCGGGTACCGATGTACCGTGTTGGAAAAGAGCGAGCAACCCGTATAGAACTCCGTTCACCGGACCCGGCTGCAAATCCGTATTTAGTCTTTGCATCGATGCTTGCCGCCGGTCTTAAAGGTATTGAAAACAACTATGACCTGTCAAAACCGATTGAAGAAAATATTTTCGGTATGACTCAGAGTCAAAAAGATAGTTTGAATATTGACACACTTCCGAATTCACTGGAAAATGCTATAAATGAATTTGAGAATTCAGAACTTATGAAAGAAGCCCTCGGAGAACATATTCATTCCAAACTTATCGAAAACAAACGGATGGAATGGGATGAATTCAGAATTCATGTCTCTCAGTTTGAGAATAACAAGTATCTCCCTATGTTGTAATAATAGAGTAACAGAATTTTTAGAGAGAAGCGGAAATCGGTTTTTGGTTTCCGCTTTTTTTATGTCAATGACAATATCAAATTATCAAATCAGGTCGTTTTGTCTTTCCTGTTTTTTTGCCGTGGTTTTGTATCTCCTTTCTGTTTCATAATCTACTTCATTGTTTCGTAAATTCTTGTCCACTGAAGGTGGATGTGAACTGTCGATTCAATAATGTGTCAGGTGACCATCTACTGTTGGTGAATCAGCACCTGACACAACTTTTAAAATTTTAAACGAACCCCTCTTCTGCGAAGGCAGGAGTCTCATATTAAGTATTACAGATTGTCGGGTTCTTCGCTCGCTGTTGCTTACTCAAGGAACCCGACCTACAAGCTGACAGTGCAAGAAGGGGCAGACGAGAGCGTCTGCCGCCACAGAAAAAGTGAACTTTCCGCAGACGCGGACTCAGTCTGACTGTT
>QQUK01000142.1 GCA_008501655.1 Calditrichota bacterium | reverse complement strand
ATATTTTTCTCAATGATAAACTGATTAGCAGCGTTGGAAAGATTCTGAATCTTCCGTTCATCGACCCGTTCCGAAGGATGTCCGTATTTTTTCGATGTCGCCGATTTTACTTCGACAAACACAATCAAAGATTCTTTCTGCACAATCAGGTCGATCTCTTTTTTACCGGCGCGATAATTATAGGCGAGAATATCAAACCCTTCGGAGACATAAAAATCCCCGGCAAGTTTTTCAAACTTCTGCCCCTGCTTAAGTTTTGAATGATGCGAATCTTTACGATTAGAAGAGGGCATACTGATTTATTATCTCAGCCACCGGTTTGAAAGTCTTCCGATGTATATCGGTCGGACCATGTTCTTTTAATTCAGCAAGATGATCCGGTGTCGGATATCCTTTATGTTTGGCAAATGAAAATGACGGATAGAGTGCCTGATATTTATCCATGATTTTATCCCGGGTGACTTTAGCTATCACCGATGCCGCCGCTATTGATTTACAGAGGGCATCGCCCCCTTCGATGGCATACTGCGGCTGGGTCAATTTTGGTATTGTATAAGAACCGTCGACTAAGATTATCTCCGGTTTTTTCACAAGGGTTGCAACCGCTTTACGCATCGCCATCAGCGAAGCCTGCAGAATATTTATTTTATCGATATCTTCATTATCTAAAATACCTATGGCGCAGGGAAGCTCTAACCGGGCGATCTCTTCGAAAATCTTTTCCCGTCTGAGCGGAGTCAGTTTTTTGGAATCGTTGAGACCATCAATGACAAGTCCTTTGGGCATAATGACAGCTGCAGCGACAACCGGACCGGCAAGAGGACCGCGACCGACTTCGTCAACACCGCAGATAGCTTCGTAACCTTTGTCAAACAGCGAGTTTTCCATATTAGCAAGAAACTGTGCTTTCAGATCTTTGAGTTCTTCTGTCATTCTAAGATACCTTTTAAGATATTCCGGTTTAAATGTTCAATCAACAATTATATTATATTATTGTTATCGACAGGGTTTAGACATTATATTAGACCGTTATGAAAAAAAATGCTCAAAAAGTGAACAGAAAACCGAAAGTGAAGAGGAAAAATTTCGAATTTCGGGTGATTGCCGGTGATTTGAAAGGGAAACTTATCAAAGCACCCGATCTCGGTGTGACCCGTCCTCCCCTCACACGCCTGCGAAAGTCGATATTTGACTTTCTCAACCCGCATCTTGAGTACGCACACTATCTTGATTTATTCAGCGGAACCGGGTCGTACCTTTTTGAGGCTGTCAGCCGCGGTGCTAAGAGTGCAACCGGAGTGGAGCTTGAGCAGAAGATTGTCGATGCGATTAACTCATATTCTGAGAAATATGAAATTGCTGAGAAACTCAAATGCATTAACGGAGATGTATTTGAGATGATTAAATATTTTCATTCACAAAAGAATAAATTCGATATCATAATGATAGCTCCTCCCCAGTATAAAGATTTCATCAAAAGAACTTTAACTCTCCTCAGGCAATTTCCTATTGTGTCCGAAGACCATCTCATTCTTTGTCAGCATGATACATCAGAGACAAAAAACCTTGATTTCACCGAGTTTGAAATAATCCAATCCCGCAAATACGGCAACACCACTTTCACAGTTTTAAAACTAAAATAATCGTAGGTCGGGTTCCCTGAGAAAGCGATAGCTTGCGAAGAACCCGACAAAGTGAATACGTGTCATTTGAGTCTTCAGATTCAAAGGAACACTACCTTGTGAATCTGAAGATTCACAAGGCACTATTAAACTCTATATACTGCGATGTCAGGAACCCTTTCCTGACATATTCAATATTACGTTAAAATTCACTGACTGGATACCCGCCTTCGCGGGTAGGGAGTTTTTCTATCTCCATACCATTTATACAACCAACATTAAATTGACAACACGTTATACTGACTCCCCTCTATCAAGAGGGGTAGGGGGTGTGTCGGTTTCTGGTAGGTCTCGGGAAGACCTGCTCTACTCAGACTGCGATGTCAGGAACCCTTTCCTGACATACTCAATAATTCGTTAAAGTTAACTGACAGGATTCCTGCGGTCGCAGGAGCCCACCATTTACGGTGGGAAACTAAATCAAGATAAATAGACAAAGTAAATACGTGTCCTTTGAGTCTTCAGACTCAAAGGAAAACTACCTTGCGAATCTGAAGATTCACAAGGCACTATTAAGGTGGCGTACCTCCTGACAATCCTTTTCTGAAATGTCAGGAACTACAGCTCCTGACCTGCTGAAAGTGGGTGGTGACCTGACACTATTAACTAACAAAAAACTAAAAAAAATACCGACCACAAATGTGGTCGGTACAATAACAGAATAATGCTAATCTGTTTTATTTATTCTTCGTTGCCTTCAGCAGCCGGAGTTTCAGCTTTAGCTTCTTCGGCTTTTGGTGCCGGTTCAGCTTTTGGAGCAGGAGCTGCTTTTTCTTTGACAGTCGATGTATCGCTTAACTGCTCTTTAATACGGGCAGATTTACCGGTCAGTTCACGGAGATAATACAATTTATCACGGCGGACTTTACCGGAGCGGATTTTCTCAATCTTATCAATGTTCGGTGAATGATACGGGAATATTCTTTCAACTCCGATACCATTGGAAATTTTCCGAATAGTAAATGTTGCGTTTGTTCCGGATCCGCGGGTACCGATTACCGTGCCCTGGAATACCTGGACACGTTCTTTATCCCCTTCTTTGATCTTTACATGGACCCGAAGCGTATCGCCCGAGCTAAAAATGGGATGATCATCCCGCATATAGCTCTTTTCAAGTTGGGCTAATCGTTTCATGATACAATTCCTTTCAATCTATTTAATCTCTTTTATTTTTCTGTTTTTTTATCTACAATTTCTTTTTCTTCATCAGTTAAGTCAGCATGCTTAAGCAAATCGGGTCGGTTGACAAGACATTTTTTAATCGCTTCCGACCGTCTGAATTTTTTAATCTTTTCATGGTCTCCGCTCATCAGTTCCTTCGGAACCTTGATTCCATCATAATCGGCAGGTCTTGTGTAACAGGGTGTCCCGACAATCTGATCCATATACGAATCTTCAAGCGCTGACTCAAAATTCCCCAGAACTTTCGGAATCAACCGGCCAACCGCTTCAATCATAACCATCGCTGCAGGCTCTCCACCGGTCAAAATATAATCACCAATCGAAAGCTCATCGATTTCGTACAAATCCATAATCCGTTCGTCAATTCCCAGGTAATGCCCGCAGATAATTGTCATTCGGTCGATAAGCGAATATTCAATCGCTTTCGGCTGGTTAAACTGTCGACCTGCCGCCGATGTTAAAATAATTTTTTCTTTTTCATTCGGCGCTTCATCCTGAATATGTTTATATCCCAGATGTTTTAAGCAGTTATCCAGCGGTTCGACTTTCATCACCATCCCGCCGCCGCCGCCAAACGGCAAATCGTCGACAGTCCGGTGTTTATCCGTGGCAAAGTCCCGGAGATTCAATATTTCGATTT
>QQUK01000232.1 GCA_008501655.1 Calditrichota bacterium | reverse complement strand
TTACCTCCGATAGTTATACAATTTTACTTAACAGTCGAAACTGACAATATGAAAGTATCGCCATAAATCGATGGCTAAGTTCCTACATCTGTTACAATTAAGTTTGTTTTTTCTTCCCAAAAAAGTATTAATTTTAGGGAACAAAAGAAGATACAGTCTGATCAATCCTGCTTTTTCTCTCAGCTGCTGACGGAAGCAGTTCATTTTCCGTAAATGTGCCGTTTTTTGTATCTATGCGGTCAAAAATCTGACTATACAGCTGAAAAATCAGTTCATAACTGAGCTGATATCTATCTTGAAGGGAGGGTTGGATTTCATTTACCAGTTTTCTTGATTTATTCTGATAATAGTGAGCTATATCATAATATTGTTGAAAGAGTTGTCTGATGTTGCCTGAAATCTTACTCCTGAGCGCAGCATTCCGGAGTTCTGAGTCGGTCAGATTATTTTTCTGCATCAAGTCAAACGCGAAATAGTTCAGAGAGCGTTTCTGGTCTTTTTCAAAATCCCGCATTATATGTACCAGATACGAAAATAATGCCAGATATCTGGCAGCATAGCGAATATCAAATACCGGTTGTTTATATTTAGTTCCTGATTTTGAAACACCACACAAGTGCATAAAAATCGATGCCGGTGATATTGCAGCCCCTTCGGTATATCTGAGAAAAGTCAGAAAACTGTCAAATCGGATATGATAGATATCAAAAATCATAGATTTGGCAAGCCGTTGCCAGGGCCAGAGGGGAATATTGAACTTATGTTTTATATCTAAAAGTTCTTTTTGGAAATCATCAATCGGCTGATTTTTTTCAAATTGTATCATCCAATGATTTATCAGAGATTCCAGCTCTTTTTTTTCCGATGCCGACATTTCAATTTCTTTCTCTTTACGGTCATCAACTAAATCGTCGATGACCCGCATTGAGCGATAACAGACCTGAAATGCTTCATAACGGTCATCATCCCAAAAACGGGCGGCGATATCCAGAATCGGATTGGTAAGAATTTTTTCAAAATCCGGCTGAGCGTAAAAATTCGGATATTTTAATTTCGTGTTATCCATGTGATACAGAGTATAATATAATTTTTAGAAACTATAAAATTTATATTTCAATTATTTCCTAATTATTTTACCATAAGAGCATGGCAAAACCAATTAAACTGCTCATGATTACCCATAATTATCCAAGATTCGAAGGTGATTATGCCGGTATATTTATATCACTGCTGGCATCAAAACTTTCGAGTTACGGAATTGAACCGATAGTTCTCGCACCACACGCTAAAGGATTGAAAGAATACGAAATTCTTAACAATGTTAAAATTTATCGTTTTCGTTATGCATCTGATGAAAATGAGATAATTGCCTATCAGGGTAATATGCATAAACTGGTATTAGGCTCAGTTACCGGGATATTTCAGTTTAAACGGTTTCTGAATGCGTTTCGTAAAAATGCCTATGAGGTAATCGAAAAAGAAAAAATTGATGTTCTGGCTGGTCACTGGCTGGTTCCGGCCGGTATGGTGATGAAACCGATTCATAAAAAATTAAAAATCCCGATGATCATGTCCTCTCACGGTACCGATATCAGGCTGATGCGAAAATATTTTCGGGCTTTGTATCAATATCTCAAACCTTTTTGTATCCGCTTAAAAAGCTGGACGGTAGTTTCATCATTTTTGAAAAACGGAATTCTTGATGTAGACAAAAATCTTTCATCGGTGCTTGAGGTCCTCCCTATGCCTCATGATGAAGAGATATTTTATTTAGATGATACAATTGAACGTGATAAAAATTTAATTGTAGCGGTCACGAGATTTACCGAGCAGAAACGGTATAAAGTTCTCCTCTCGGCATTTGCTTTAGCATCGGCAAAAAACAAAAATCTTAGGCTTGATATTTATGCAACCGGCGGTGATCAAATGATCGCTGAATCAATGATAGAAAAACTCGGTATCTCTCAGTCTGTTTCAATCAAAAAACCGGTTCCTCAAAGTGAACTTCGCATGGTCTATAATCATGCCGGGATGGTCGTACTAAATTCATACGCCGAAGGATTTGGACTTGCTTTATCAGAGGCTATGCTCTGCGGTGCTGCAGTAATCGGGACATCATCCGGGGGGATAACTGATATAATACAGCATGAGAAAACAGGTCTTTTAGTTGAATTGGATAACGCTGAAAATCTTGCTGATGCGATGATCGATTTATCGACTAATGATGCTAAAAGGGAACAACTTGCCCGAGCGGGAAACAAGTTTGCTCAAGAGACTTATCAGTCAGAACCGCTTGCTAAACGATATGCTGAGATCGTAAAGAGTGCTTTGCAGTAAATAATTACAGACAGGAACGTCTGCAAACACTTTTTGATGACTTTGATCACGACTTTAATATTTGCAACTTAGTTTTGATTGTTATCGCTCAGCTTGGGGATACGAACCGAGGATTTTGATAAAATCTGAAATCTCTTTGAGATGGTTTAAAGCGTTTTTAACCCGTTCCTCTTTAATATAACCCTGGAAATCGATGTAAAAATGATACTGCCAAGCTTTTTTGCGCAGTGGTCTTGATTCAATCTTTGTTAAATCAATATCTCTAATCGAAAAAATTGATAAAGCTTTATATAAGACACCCGGCTGATTTTTCATTGAAAAAACGATTGATGTTTTTGCTTTCCCATTAAATGGTTTATCATTTTTAGAAAGCAGTAAAAATCGGGTAAAGTTTGTTTTCTCATCCTCGATAGATTTTTTGAGAACTTTCAGATTATATAACTCCGCCGTATACGGTCCGGCTATCGCAGCTGCATTCAAAGAATCAATTTCAGCGATCATCTTCACAGCACCGGCTGTATCATAGTAGGAAATTGGAGCTATTGTCTGATACTTTTTGAAAAATTCACGGCACTGGTCTAATGCAACCGGATGAGAATACACTTTACTTACATTTTTTAATGATATTTTTTTTGAACCGATCAGACAATGGTTGATGCGCAGGTATGTCTCCCCGATAACCTTCAGATCTCGTTCCAACAATAAATCATAGTTTTTATGGATTGAACCGACAAGAGTATTTTCAATCGGCACAACACCATACTTTGCTTTTCCCTTTTCAACGGTATCAAACAAATCCTCAAATGATTCGCAGGGAACCGGTAGAATCGAGTCACCTAAAAACTGTCTTGAGGCTACTTCTGAAAATGCTCCCCGTTCACCCTGAAATGCTGCTTTTATCTTTGCCATAGTTGTTAATATCGTCAGTTAGGTGGGATAATCAAGTTCCTAATACTGATTCGTCTGGAGCATGACCAGAGTACATGCCTCTACTGTCTCGATACCTTCAATATCTAGTTTTTCTTTGAGGTTCTGGTTTTCAGAGCCCGGATTAAAAATAACCCGGCGAGGATGCAGTTTCATAATATTGTCGTATTCAGTATCAGAAATGGAAGCATTGACATACATGGTCAATGTATCGATATCATCAGATAAATCAGCAAGCGATTTTACACCATCTATACCATCAACCGCATGCCCTTTTGGGTGAACCGGTATCGGCTTAAATCCGTGTTCTTTCAGCATATGGACGGCTTTAAATGAATATCTGTCCTCTTTTGGCGAGGCACCTAAAACGGCGGCTTTGGTTCCTTCGGCAGCTTTACTCATCTATAAAACTCCTTCGTTTTTATTTTATATAACAGTTTATCTTCAATTCTGTTCAGCCTTTTTTAACAAGTGATTCAAAAATCGATAAAATTGATGAGTTCCATATTTCCACTATTTGAAAAGCTGTATTAACCTGCGGTACAAGCAATGTAAACCCTACAAGCCAATATTGATATTTTTTAAATTTTATATATTCCGAATCATAGAGTCCTTTCAGGGCAATAATCATTACCATAAATGCCTGGGTAAACATTCTGGTCGTATCACCGGCAATAAAAAGCTGTAGATAACAGCAGAATATGATAAGGAAAATTTCAAAAATCTGTTTGAATTCTTTTTTCCTATACTTGTCATAACAATACAAGATCGGGATTATCCAAAGGAGTTTAAAAACGGAAAATAATCCGATACCATGATTTGGTAAAGTCTGCCTGAATACATAAAAGGGATCATCTATGAGTGGTTGGAGATAGTAATCTGCTGAGAATTCGATTGTCTGATTCGTAGACACCCACTCCCTGAAAAGATAGTATAAAATCAGAGTAACTGATAATCCGAACAGAATCTGTAAAACAGCTTTTATTTTTTTTGATTCTGATTCCCAGTTAAGATAGATAAACCAGGGTATGAGAAAGGCGATTGATTCCCTGTTTAAAAGACCTAATAAAAAAAACAGATAAAACAGAATCGTTTTTTCTTTATAACGCCACATCAGGAACAACAAGAGATAGGTAAGAATATCACAATAGCCGCCGTTATGAAATGTTGAGAGGATAACCATTGAAAAAGTTATTACCAGACCGGCAAAAAAACCATCCGAGATTTTTCCAGTCACTGCTTTAAAATATGATATGACTAATCCGATCATCAAAACTGAGATAAGAAGATTGGTAACAATAATAAGTCGTCCATGGAGCCCAAAGATGTATGAAATTAGCGGTGTAAGTAATCGATATCCTGCCGGGTTTTCCGAATCAAAGGCAAACGGATTAACTGAAAGTTTTTCATAATGTACTCCTAAATGACTGCAATGGGTTGCCGGAAGAGAATATATCGCTCCTAAAAAAAGAAGTCCAAACGAAAGTAAAATCAAAAGTCGGAGTTCACTTTTCTCCTTTTTTGCATGCAGATAATTCTCTATCGTTTCAGGTTGTAAAAGATGACGATTTGCTGAAAAGAATAAAAGGAGCAGTAATATAAGTATCCCATCAATCATTATATTGGATTAGTACCTTATTCTTCACTTTCAGCAAACTGTTTAAACAGATTCAGGTAATGTGCTGACTGTTTTTTAAAAGCACCGGGCATGAGCATCCCCATCATTTTCATCATAAATCCGGACATCTGAAATTCATTTTCAGAGATCCATTTCGTTGTATTGGCATCAACCTCGATAAAGCGATTTTTAATTATGTTAAAAACATTTGGTGCTTCGTAGGTACCGTGGAATTCATCAGGGAGGTTTCGTTTTGTGATTGTTTCAATCATCTCAACATCGCGCCCACCCATCGTATACCAGAGTTTTGATTTGGCACCTTCCTGCCCCGGATCACCGGAGACATGTTCCAATTTCTGCAGTCCGGGTTGCCACTTTTTCATGTTATCCGGATTATCAAACAGTTCGATTACTTTTGATCTCGGTTTTTTGATTTCAATTTCAAGTGTGTACTTCATCGTTGTCCATCCTTTTTTTCGTTCAGCATTCTCTTGATTTCCTGTTCACCAAGCGGTTTACTCTCTTTAATCTTAAATGAATCTTTCATCTCTTTGGCAAAATCCCGTTGAAGCCTCATGTTTATCAACGCTGTAATCAACAAAGTGACAATAGCTCCAATTGTTGCAAGACCCATATCTTTATGTGCGTCCCATATATCTCCCTGAGTGCCCAAATAGGCAATTCCCAAATCACCGCCGAATAGTTCGACTGCCGCCCATTCAAACAATTCAAAAATCATCGAGGTCGACATCGTTACATCAAGCGGAAGAAAATAGCCCCAGAATCCGGAGACATTAGCCACCCGATGAAATAGTTCCCTGATCGGATATGCCAGCAAAAGACCGTAGGAAAAATGCACTAACCTGTCAAAATGATTCCGTTCCCATCCGAATATTGAATTGAATGTACATCCAAAAATCGATTCAAACCACTGGTCATACGGAACGGCTGCATAGGTGTAATGTGCACCGACTTCATGAAGGCAGAGGAAGAGAAAAATGAGTGTATATGATATTTTTGAAAGAGGAAATTTTTTCGATGTAAAAATGAGTATAGGTACAAGTATCAAAACCAGCAGGTTTTCCAACGCCCAATCAGCCCGGTCATGGGGTGAGATTGCCAAAGCCAAAAAAAGAACTAAAAACAATACACTAAGTTTGAGAGCGTATTTTTGGAATTCGTTCATTTGTATTATCTCTAACTTTTGAAATTATCTTTATCAATTTATAACTTTAAGATAAATACTAACAATATGCTGCTATATCTACGACGTTTAATCAAATTGAAAATAAACACCCCTACGAACATTTATAAACTAAAACAGGACCGGCAGGATATGGTTGGGGTCGAACTTTTTCTTAATCTTTTTACTATAAACAGCATCTGTATCAATATTAGAATCTTTAAAGGATTCTTTAAGGGTAGCATTGGTATATCCGGTCATTTTGATATTACCGTAATCCTCCGCTCCTGTCTCCGGCATTACTCTGAATGTGGCTGATACGATCATACCCAAAAGTCCCCAGCTTCCCGCAAATATCCGGACAATATCATAGCCGGAAACAGATTTAAAACAGACAGACCCCGGTTTTATTATTGCACCATCTGGTGTTACAATCTCTGATTCAATATAATATTTTTTCAAGGGGAGGTCATGCGACTCGTAGAGAGAATTGAGACCGACAGCGACAGCACCTCCAACTGAACCGACATAAGGTAAATCGCCGTGAGGCAGCCAGAGATTCACTTTTGCCAGATGAGTGTTGATCTCTTTCAGAGGAAATCCGCCTCCAAGGCGGACATAATAATCATCGGGAACAATATCGAGTATCTGATTTAAGCGGTCTGATTTGACTGATATAACACCCTGAAATATATCACCTTCCGGAGAGATATTATTGCCAAACCCGGCAATGAATAATCTCTGATTATATCTATTGGCGAGTTTAAAACAGTTGGAGACCTCTTCTGCGTTTTCCGGATGAAATGTCGGTACCGATTTCTGGTATGTCACTCTGTCATCGGGAAATTCTGACAGCAGGATTTCGACAAATTTCTCTTGAGAATTCATGTTTGGAATTAAGTATATATTTATCCAATTGTCAAACAGAGAAGAGTTGAAAATAAAAAAGCCCGCTCATCATATTGAACGGGCTGAAATATTGAAATTGTCTCTTACAACAATTAGTCTTCTTTTTTATCATCTCCTGAAGAGGGTTTACCGTCAGCGCCTTCAGCACCTTCGGCTCCTTCGGCACCTTCAGCTCCTTCACCTTCGGCTCCTTCAAGACCTTCTTCACCTTCTTCACCTTCAGTTTCGGTTTCAGGGATAGAAACAATTGTAGGAGGCTGGACGATAACGAGTGTACGCTGTTCTTCAGATAGAATCGTTGCGTTAGGAATATCGATATCACGAACGTGAATGGAGTCACCAACCATCAGTTCTGAGACATCAACATCAAACGTTTCCGGAATATCTTTCGGCAGACATGCGATTTCTATTTCACGCATCGCTGTCTGTAAAATCCCGCCTTCAGATTTCACCCCTTCCGGAATACCGGTGAAATTGATCGGAACAGTTATATTGATTGGTTTATTCATACTGATTGCGTGAAAATCAATGTGAGTCACGCTCAGCGTAATCGGGTCACGCTGCATATCACGAATCAAAACTTTGTTTGACTTGCCACCAACCTGTAAATCAAAAATAGTTACCGTTGATGATGTCTCTTTGATGGCAGCACGAAGATCTTTCAGAGATACTTCAATCGCTTGTGGAGCAGTTTCCGGACCATACATTACCGCAGGGATATTACCGGCCATCCGACTCTGGCGTGCAGCACCTTTTCCCGTTGCAGTACGGGGTGATGCCTGCAGACTTACTTCTTTCATTTTCTGTTTCTATCCTCCAAAAAGGTATATTATAATATCACATTTTCTAAGCTATAGGCTGGTCTTCAAACAGTGAAGAAACCGACTCTTCATCGGATATTCTCATAATTGCCTGACCGATCAGCTCGGCACAACTTAATACTTCAAATTTATCTGTCAAATGCTTTTTTGACTGGTCAATAGAGTCTGAAATAATCATTTTCTTAATCGGTGATTTTTCAATCTTTTCAATTGCCTGACCGGAAAGGACCCCATGGGTACAGGCAGCATATATATCTTTGGCACCCATAGACTTAATATGTTCTGCGGCGGCACACATCGATCCCCCGGTATCAATCATATCATCCCTGATGAGCACGTTCCTCCCTTTAACTTCACCAATAATATTCATTACCTCAGCAACATTTGCCTCCGGTCTCCGCTTATCCACAATTGCCAAATCGGCATTTAGCTTTTTAGCAGTTGCCCGGGCAAGTTTGATTGAACCTACATCGGGGGAGACAACAACCAGGTCTTTCATGTCTAAATCAGCAATATGGTCGTTAAATATAATCGAAGAATAGAGGTGGTCATGGGGTAAATCAAAAAATCCCTGAATTTGGGATGCGTGTAAGTCCATTGTAATTATCCGATCGGCACCTGCAGTCGTAATAAGATTAGCTACAAGCTTTGCGGTAATCGAAACACGCGGACGGTCTTTTCGATCTGCTCTTGCATACCCATAATAAGGGATTACCGCTGTAATACGCATAGCTGAAGCTCTTCTTGATGCTTCAATCAGCATCAGGAGTTCCATGAGATTATCAGCAGGGGGGTTGGTCGGCTGGATAATAAAAAGGTCTGCACCGCGGATATTTTCATTGATCTGAACAAATACTTCACCATCGGAAAATCTTTTTACAATGCAGTCGGTTAATTTGACATCTATATGTTTTGCGATGTCATCTGCGAGTTTCGGATTTGATGTTCCGGTTACTAATTGAATGTCTTCTCTAATAATCATAAATCTACCTATGACATTTAAACCTGTTTCGTCTCAGAGATAGTTCTGAATCGAAGCAGGTTTAATATTGTTAAAACTGGGGCGGCAGGATTCGAACCTGCGAATGCCAGCTCCAAAGGCTGGTGTCTTACCGCTTGACGACGCCCCAAATTCATTTTTTAAGCGTCGTACAATCCTTAATTGTCAGCAGCATGAGTTTTTAACTCTGCTTCATACGCTTCCAGGACTTTCATTTCAATCGATTCCCGCATCTCCTTGTTTACAGGATGTGCGATATCCTGGTAAGTTCCGTCGGGACGTTTTCGACTTGGCATTGATACAAAAAACCCATTGTTACCCTGAATGATTTTCATTCCACGAATAACGAAAGCGTCGTCAAACGTCACGTTAGCAAATCCTTTAAGCCGTTCTTCATCACGAAGCGTAACCCTAATTTCAGTTATTTCCACGGCTCCTCCCTATTTTTCGTTTCCTGCTCTGTAAGCGTAACTGGATTTGTCTTCCAAATCTTCCAATCATTCTTACCCTTTAGTAATACATCCATGTCATTAGGTATCCTTTCAAAAATACCAAAAACACAAGGACCGGAACCGCTCATTCGTGCCAGAGAAGCTCCTGCCCCTAAAAGTCCATCTTTTATCTCCGCTATTTCCGGATGAGATAAAAGATGGACTTTTTCAAAATCATTCCAACCATTTCCAAGCGCAGGTAGGAAAATATTCTTCGTCCGGCACGAGCCTAACTTAAACGGATTCTTAACTTTTGTCAAGTCTCTTTTAAGCATCGCATAACTTTCAGCAGTCGAAAAAGCTATGGTTGGCTTGACGATAACGAGCTCATAATCGACAGGATAGTCCGTTTCTTCGATAAATTCTCCTCGACCTGTAACAAGACATTGTCCCGAACTGAAAAAAAATGGAATATCCGATCCAAGCTCAAGCCCTAATTCTGCAAGTTCCGATTTTGACAATTCTAAATTATACATGATATTACAGGCTGTAAGCATCGCAGCGGCATCTGAAGACCCGCCGGCAAGTCCGGCTGCGATCGGTATTTCCTTTTGCAACTCAACCTCTACACCGGTTTCTAAGCTGAATTTCTCCCTCATCAGATTATATGCTTTAATTATCAGATTATTGCTGTCTACTGGCAGTATCCCTTTATCCCCTAATACCTTAAGATTTATACCGGGAGTCTGGGATTTACTTATCGTTAACGTATCATAAAGTGAAATAGCCTGGAAAAGGGAGTTGATATTGTGAAAACCATCCTGACGCTTGTTTAACACCTCTAAAAAGAGGTTTATTTTGGCGGGTGTTTGTATTGTTATTTGTTTATTTGTGATATTTTTCACAAACATAATATTTGCCTTAATTATCCTGTTTGAATTGGGATTGCAGCACAACCTATTATATACTAAGCATTTCCAATAGAAAAAGCAACTCTAAATATTCTTATTATTTTCAATCTCAGATATTGTTTTATTACTATTTATTGTTTATACTACGAACCGGCAAAATATGAATATATTTTTATGTAAGGAGAATTGCTATGGACCGATTCAACGCTCAATATGAGCTTAAGACAAAATTCGGCAGTTATACAATTTACAGACTCGACGCATTAAAAGAATTTGGGAATATAGACAATTTACCATATTCCATTAAAATACTCCTCGAGGCGGTTCTCAGAAATTGTGACGGAAGACTTGTTAAAGATGATGATGTAAAACGACTGGCTGCTTATGACGCTAAAAATGTCGGTGAAAATGAACTCCCTTTTAAACCGGGACGGGTACTCCTGCAGGATTTCACCGGTGTTCCGGCTGTTGTCGATTTAGCCGCATTACGTACTGCCATGAAAGCAATGGGCGGTGACCCGAAAAAAATTAATCCGCTTGTAAATGTCGACCTGGTAATCGACCACTCTGTTCAGGTTGACTCTTACGGTAAAAACGACTCCCTCCAGTTCAATATGGATAAAGAATTCGAACGCAACAATGAACGCTACCAATTCCTCCACTGGGGTCAGAAAGCATTTTCAAACTTTTCGGTAGTTCCCCCTGCAACCGGTATCTGCCATCAGGTCAATTTAGAATTTCTTGCTCAGGGTGTCCTTTTAAAAGATGGCGTTGCGTATCCGGACTCTCTTGTAGGTACTGATTCTCACACGGTTATGATTAATGGACTTGGTGTCGTTGGCTGGGGTGTCGGCGGTATTGAAGCCGAAGCTAT
The DNA here is from genome assembly GCA_008501655.1 of Calditrichota bacterium. Lineage (GTDB taxonomy): Bacteria > Zixibacteria > MSB-5A5 > GN15 > FEB-12 > QQUK01. Next base: position 2,768 of record QQUK01000232.1, on the reverse strand, counting down.
CATGCTCGGTCAGCCTATTTATATGCTTACCCCGGAAGTCATCGGCTTTAAAATGACCGGGAAACTGAACGAAGGTGTCACCGGAACAGATTTAGTCTTAACGGTAACTCAGATGCTTCGCGAAAAAGGTGTTGTCGGCAAATTTGTTGAATATTGTGGACCTGCATTAGACCACCTTTCCCTCCCAACTAAAGCGATGATCGCAAATATGGCTCCGGAATACGGTGCAACAATGGGGTATTTCCCGTTTGATAACGCTACCCTTGATTATATGAAAATGACCGGTCGTTCTGATGAACAGATTGCATTGGTGGAAGCATATACAAAAGAACAGGGATTGTTCAGAAATTCTGATTCTCCTGAACCGACTTTCACTGATATGCTTGAACTCGATATTTCAACGGTCGAACCATCCCTTGCCGGACCAAAACGACCGCAGGATAAGATTGTTCTTTCGAAGATGAAATCGGAATTTGAATCTGATATGCAGAAGCCGGTTAAAGAACGCGGTTTTGAAGTTTCAGCTTCCGATATCGATAAATCAGTAAAACTGAATTCTAATTATAATACAGAAATGAAACATGGTTCTGTGGTTATCGCTGCGATAACCTCATGTACCAATACATCAGACCCATCGGTTCTGATGGCTGCCGGACTTGTTGCTAAAAAAGCTGTTGAAAAAGGGTTGAAACCGGCATCGTATGTCAAAACATCCCTCGCTCCCGGTTCGAAAGTTGTTATTGAATATCTGAAAGATTCCGGCCTGCTTGATTACTTTGAAAAAATCGGATTTAACAATGTCGGCTATGGATGCACAACCTGTATCGGTAACTCCGGACCTCTTGATGAACCGATTGTCGAAGCAATCAACTCTGGAAATCTTGTCGCATCGGCTGTCCTTTCCGGTAACAGAAATTTCGAAGGCCGTGTCTCTCCGCATACCAAAGCGAACTATTTAGCATCACCTCCTTTAGTAGTTGCGTATGCACTTGCCGGAACCGTTGATATAGATTTAACCAACGAGCCGATCGGCAAAGGTTCTGACGGGAACGATGTATACCTTCGTGATATCTGGCCGACATCGGTTGAGATTCAGGAAGCTATCACGCAGTCGGTCAAACCGGAAATGTTCCAGCAACAGTATAGTTCAGTCTTTGACGGGAATGAAACCTGGAACAAGATAAAATCACCGGACGGTGATCTGTATGAATGGGATGAAAAGTCAACCTATATACAGGAACCTCCGTTTTTTGTCGATTTACCAAAAGAACCGGAAGAAATCAAACCGATTTCCGGCGCCAGAGCTTTGGCGGTGCTTGGTGATTCTATCACAACCGACCATATCTCTCCGGCGGGAGCTATCACAGCTGACTCACCGGCCGGAAAATTCCTGATGGATAATGGCGTACAGTTTGCTGATTTTAATTCCTACGGTTCCAGACGAGGTAATGACCGGATTATGACGCGCGGGACGTTTGCCAATATCCGTCTCCGTAATCAGCTTGCTCCGGGAACTGAGGGTGGTGTGACTGTTCACCTGCCGACTGATGCGCAGATGTCGATTTACGATGCTGCTCAGAAATACAAAGAGGAAAACATCCCGCTGGTTGTGTTAGCCGGTTCCGATTACGGAATGGGTTCATCCCGTGACTGGGCTGCCAAGGGTACTTTCCTTTTAGGTGTCAAAGCGGTGTTAGCAAAATCATTCGAACGGATTCACCGTTCCAACTTAGTTGGTATGGGTGTACTTCCTCTGCAGTTTTTGGATGGTGACACAAAAGAATCACTTGGATTGACCGGACATGAAGTGTTTTCTATCGAGGAACTGTCAAATGAAATCAGACCAAAAGACCGGGTCAAAGTCAAGGCTTACGGTAAAGATGGTGAAAAGACGTTTGATATGATCGCCCGATTGGATACTCCGGTTGAGATTGATTATTATCGCAACGGTGGAATTTTGCAGACTGTTTTACGGCAGTTGGCGAAGTAGAAAAGAATTACTGAAAAAAAGTCACACTGAGCGGAGTCGAAGTGTGACTTTTTTGTTTTAGCTTATTTACTTTAATGAGGTATTTTTTAATTATAATTTATACTTTTCATGTACTTCATTAAGTAGATGTATAATTTCATCATCATTAAAATTGATTGTATCCGCAATACCTGTAGTGTCTAATACAATTTTAACAGTTCCCCAGCGATGACTTCCTTCACGTGTTACAATTGCTGTATCAATTGTAATCCATAGATTAAAAATATTTTTAGTTATATATGTTGTATCTTCATGTAACATAACAATCCACTCACTGTCAAGATGAATTGAATCTTTAAGAATTTCTTTAAAATATACTTTACGGCCTCTTTCTGATAAATTAAATCCATTCCCATTATTTACTTTTACAAGCCATTCATACTTGGAGTGATAACCATATATCATATCACTACCAAATGATTCTTCCACTATATAGATATATCTTTTTTCTGAAGTATTTTCAGAACAACTACACAATATTAATATGAATAGAATATAAATATATTTAGACAAATACTTCACCTACACCTCCCGTGTCTACTTAACAGACGAGTTGACCCCTTTTAATGTTCATTTTACAAAACTTCCTACCCGACCCGCTCCGGCATGATGATCCAGGCGATAATATATGCCAAAACGCCAAAGCCCAATCCAAGGACACAGATAAGCCAGATCATGCGGACAAGGGTTGAATCCATTTCACAATCTTCAGCTATCCCGCCGCAAACACCGGCGATTT
>QQUK01000086.1 GCA_008501655.1 Calditrichota bacterium | reverse complement strand
ATAGTGATCCTGAAAGAAAACTACGGAAACCGGGTAGGAAAATATCTTATTTTGAATCTGCTTTTGGTAGCCGCCGTATTGATCATACAAAACAAGGCGTTTATTCCCGGCATCACACACGATAAAATTATCATTCGGATCACGATATATTTTCTCCGGTGATTTTAATACTCCGCCGGCATACCCGTAATCACCCAGAATATGACTGAAATTCCCGACATTATTGTATACAGCTACCTGATTATTATCTCGGTCAGCAATCCAAAGTTCCCCGACATCTGATACAGCAATACCGGAAGGAAACCCAAAACGATGCGGATCTTCTTCATCCTCAAACAGAATGGATTCGACAAAAGTCAGATCCGAGTTCAGATGTACCACCCGTCTGTTTTTTTCATCGGTATATCTCACATTCAGATTGTTGTCGATAGTAATATAGGTAGGGAAATTCATGGAACCTTCAGTCGTACCATACCCCCCGATTTCCTTTAACGGCTTCAGCTCTTTGGAAAATTTTACTATCCGGTCATTACCGGCATCAGTAAGATAAATATTTCCAAATATATCTCCGGAAAGTCCAAAAGGAAAATGAATAGAACGGCTTAATACTTGTCCCTGTATTTCTGACTCAAAGACTACAAAAACAGACGAAACTGATTTTACCTCTTCAGCTATTTCATCTGATTTTTTTTTGGTACATCCTGTAAACAGAGCCAGAACAACCAGTAGATAAATCCACCGCATAGACATCCTTGCTTAAAATGATGGATAAATTGTGAGTTTAACCTGTGTTGTATTGCTCAACGGATTGATTGAAAGTTTATATTTCTTCTCTTCAACCGATGAGATATTGGTTGCGACCTTTTTATTTTCACTTCTCACATCCCGGACAACATCGATAACAGAAACAAGTCTGTTTACAATAGCAATTACAATCATAAAATCTGCCCGGCGGTATGCTTCTTTACTGCTGTTCTTAATATCTTTATACGTCTCTCTGTTTGTGGCAGAATCCCATTGCCAGTAAAATTCAGCAGTACTTTGATAATACTCACGATCCCGGTCAGTTACTCTGCCTAAAGTGTTAAACTCATCAAGAGAATTATAAAAACCGACATAGTCTAAAAACTGGTCATCTTTCCCCTCTAACTGGGCACTCGCATGAACTGCAGCATAATCAATCAGGTCATCCTTTTTCCATTTTCCCATCAAAGAGAAAGCGGCGTATCCCGCCCAGGTCAACGCTTCTGAGGCAAAGTAGACTTTTGATTTTGTAGATTTCCCAACATATCTCTGCCCAAGTCCGGGGAGTAATGCAGAATAAAGAACAGCTTTCCCTAAAGAGTATTTTTTAGTCTGGCTGCTATATTGAATGTCATCAGATTTAGTATTCTCTTCTGTTTTGCTATCGCCAATTTCCCAGCTTTCATCAGCAAATAAAATGTTTGATTGTAGTCGGGATTGAATCGGTTCTTCAGCCAGTTCAACCGCACTTGCAGACGATACAATAAACAGGAATATAATATAAGAAAATATAGTTTGTATGTTTTTCATCTTCATAACTAAAACTTCACCTTACATGTTAAATACGGGGTATCTCGTTTTTCATTATAGGAACGAAGAGATGCTTTTAAATTAATTCGTGATAACAGTGAATTATCAGAATCTCCATTTCTATATTTTTTTGCTGCAATCATAGCTTCAAAAGCTGAAATAACATGGTTCGCCATGGAGATATAAACCATATTTCTTGCCTGATCATATTTATCATTAGCATCATTTCGCATCTGTTCGTAAGTAAATCTGTTTGCAGAGTATGGAATGTCAGCACCGACTACCTGCGGAAGCGGTGTACTGTTTGTATCATAGTAAGCGAATGTATTTCCGTTTAAGACAGCATCATCCCACCCCCAGGAAAACTGGTCATATTTACCGGTCATTTCATAATACTGCTGGGTTTTTGTCTCTGGTAAATGATGATTGATTTCCGGATAAGAAAGCGGGTCGACATCATCATCATCTGAAGCTCCGTAAGTATTCTCAAGCATATATGTATAACGGTCTTCTGACCAGTGTGCATCGTTAAATGCTTCGTAATCATCGGTCAGGTTATCACCATCACCATGTAGTTTGATATGAAAAACCCAGGATGCTACTTCTGCCCCTAAAAACACAGCAGCTTTTACTTTGCTGCCATTGTACAATTGGCCTAAACCCGGAACCGCAAGTGAAAGGAAAAATGCTTTACCCGGTGATTTGCCACTACCTGCTTTTTCCTGCAGTCTGATTTCATCCGGTTCAGCAATTTGAGCTAAGGTCAGGTTATCGGAGTTAGTTTGTTGAGTTTTTAATCCAAGCACCGAATATCTGATATTTACCTGATTTTGATTAACCTCACTTGGTTTAACAAAACCGTTAGCATACAGAGATGAAGCAAAAAGCAGAATAAATAAAAAAAGTAATTTCTTGTACATATAATCCCTCATCTATCTGATTATCGAAATATCGGTGAAAGCAGTTTCGGTACCTGCAGCAAATTCAGCTGAAATCATACAGCGATACACTCCCGGAGTTACCGATGAACAATTCCAGGATACCTCATTATCAACATTGCCGAAAGTTGTTCCGGTCAGTTCATCAACTATTTCACCACTTAAATCATATATTGTGAATGTAACGGAAGCGGCATCTTCAGAGAGAAAATATCTGATTGTTGTTTCACCGTCTGTGACCGGATTCGGATAATTATAAAACTTCTTTTCGGATAATTTATCAGCATACACCTTTTGTGGAGGAAGATTTCCTTCATCAAAATTCAAAGAACCTGACGGATCAGCACCGGACATCGGCCAGAACTGGTAATTTACATCCCCATCAACATGCCAGAGATAAAACCAGCCGTCCAAACCAAGATATCCAAGATATCCGGGTGTAGGTAGCCCGGCATCGGTTGAAATAGCATAAACTGCTGAACCTATCCCCTGTTCTCCGGCTGAGAGTGGGAATCCAAATGTTGGTTCATCACCATAGGAATAGATATTTCCAATCTCTGTAGGGAAAATTATCTCAGATAAGGAACCGTTATCTATATCAGCCGATATTGGAGAGCTGACTATAGAATCTGCAGGATATTTACTATTGATTATTTTCGGATAATTTGTTTTCATCGTTAACTGATGATTAAACGCATACATCGTATTGATTCCGCCGAAGACTATATCAGGATACCCATCCAGGTCAACATCAGAAGCAATCGGATTTACAGTGAATGTATATCCGGTTAATACTTCATCTACAACGGTGACCGCTCCTGTTGTACTATCAACGTGAGCCAACAGAATATCACCGTCATTGGAGCCAACAACAAGTTCTTTTGTACCATCCAGGTCAAGGTCAACATAAATTGGTCCCAGTGAATAGACATCTTCAACTTCAATTGAATCAGTTACTGAACGACTTGTAAAGTATATTTTTGTAGTCAGAGTGTCACCAGCGACAACAACTAAACCATCACCTACTCTGCAGATACCATGGTTTGTCTCCTCATCGATATCTAACAATGTTGGCGGGACAGCCGGTCCGGCGAGAGAATCTTTCAGTAATACTCTACCTTCGGAAGTTAATACAAACAATTTATCACCAAAAGTCATCGCTTGCGGGTCACCGTAATTCCCCAGACCAAACATCCAGATCGAATCAGCTTGACCGTCATCATCGACATCATTCATTTGGTAAATTTCTATTCGATTATTGACTCCGACTGCAACAAGTTTATCAGTCTGATTATCATCAATAAAATTACCGGTCACCGGATTTGTAAATGCTGTATCGCTTAAACGTGCATACAAAGGAACTACATTTGAGCGGCCGGTATGAATCGATGTAAAAGAGCTGTCATAATACGGCGGACAAGTTCCGCAGGGGACCCTATAATCTAAAAGAGATTGACCGTTGGTTTTCACAACAGAGAGTAAATTTCCTGAAACAATAATAAACTCAGGTGAACCGTCACCTTCAATATCATCTACAATTGGTGATATCCGATAAACCGGATATCCGGCACGAACAGGAAACCCATCTACGAGATTATTTGTTGTGACATCAAACTTTATCAACGAATCCATCAACACCGGCTTTGCAATAGTTGTATCGAGAACCCGGGTGATATTATCAATTGAGATATGTGTTTGGTTTCCGGTGTTATCAATAGTTGGAGGATTTGAATTAGGTGTTAATGCATTATTTCTGTCATCGCGATACATATCATTTTCAGATCCATATCCCGAACGATAATAACCGCCAAAATTGACAAACCCGTCAGCTTCGACAATTGTGATAAATCTGGTAACCGGGTTGCCAAACGCATCCCATGCCCATTGAAGCTGGTTATCGTCGAAATTATTATCGCCATCATAATTGTAATCCAAACCGGCGACTTTTTCGTCAACATGATAAATCATCACACCCGAACCGGGCATCAGGAAATCATATTCCGAAGTAGGGTATATATCTGTTATATGACCGGTCTCGTTTGTATCACAGACGATACAGTATGCAGGTCCTAACAATACACCGGTGATAGAATCAGCGACTGTACCGGCAATATACTCATCAACATCAATGATTCTGTTTTCAATCAGATAATACTCTTTATCAGAAATCGGAACCCGGGCAACTTTGATAGAATTAGAAACTACTTCAGCAGCCGCAAGTTGAATATCTGTCCCTTGTCTGAAGTCAACAACATCGACAAAACCAAGATGCGCTCTTGACCATGCCATCGGATAAAGGGGTACGGCACCAAAAACTCGACCTACCGGGAATCCATAATCTATGCCGGAACCGAATCCGTTATTATCCATGAGAGCAAAATCACCAAGCTGACTCATAAAGGTCTGGGTACTGTATAAATCAACTAAACCAAGCTGATGTCCGAACTCATGGGCGATTACTGCATTCATTGCTGTTGCTCTATTATCCTGACAAGCTGTCTCAGGCATGAGAAGCGCATTTGTGATGTAACCGGAATCATTATCAACATAAACAGTATCATCGAGCGTTACATAGTCTATAAAACCGGTGAAAAGATCAGAACATGTTTCGGGAAACCCGATATCGTTCTGTCGGTCTGAACCGGCATGGAATAAAAAGATTGATTCATAAGCAGCAAAATTAATTTCCGGTGAAGTAGTATCAGCAAGACGAATTGCATCTCTGAAATAATTTTCCAATCCTCCGACCACTTCTGAAAAATCACATTTCCCATAATAACTCATAGGATGCGGAAGTTCGTATATTGAGTCAGAAACCGGCGGGAATACATCCCAGGTCAGGGTTATTTTCCCTTCCGAAACAAATTCGTAATACCGCTTCAGAGCTTCAATATGAGATGAAAAATATGCTGCATTGTGCGGAGGCGGATCAATCGTATGTCCGACTTCTGCAAGTAATGAATCCTCATCATACGGACTCAGGTTCATATGACCGCGGCCGGTTGTATTTGGGTCATCTACGGTTTCATACTGAAAATTAAATCGTAATACTAATATATGTAACGTATCATCTAACTCAGCATCTAACGCTTTCTGAGGCAGCGACCACGGTTTATCCCTCTCGAGAAATTTATTCAACAGACCGTCTTTGTTGTAATGAGTCAAACAGCGATGTTTGACTTGATTGTCACCTTCTTTTATCTCTCCCGGAACCTTGGTACCGAACATCAGTTTATCGGCGGCTGTGGTGTTAACCGCTACAACCGCCAGAATAAACAATATCAGATAAAGAGTCTGCAACAGATCTCTTTTTATACTCAATTGATTTCTCTCCTCTGAATCCTGCACAAAATTTACCATTTATATTTAAGAGTCGTTCTCAGCGTGTTTGCAAGCGGTGCATCGGTACCACTCGGAATATACGCAAAGTCAAAGAACAGGTCATTTATCGGTGAAACACCGAAACCAACGGTAAACGATTTAATATCACCAACCTGGTCATAAATGTAACCGACGCGGGCAGCAAAAATATTATTATACATAAATTCACCACCACCGTTGATGACAGCTTCTTTGATCTCTTCACTGAAACCATCATTGGCACTTACTAATGATTTATTGATTTCAGCAGTAACCAACATATGATAATATTCTGTACTTTTTAACTTGTACATAAAACCTAATGCCAGGTTACGCGGAAGCGGATCGGATTGATCAGCATCAATATAAGTAATATCTGGACCTAAGTTGGTAATAGCAAGTCCGAGATTAAATCTTGGTGACATTTGATAAAGCAACCCTAAATCAACAGCTAAACCGGTTGATGTTCCTTCACCAACTTCAACACCTGCTCCTATTTCACTTAAGTGAGAGTAGATAAACCGCACCGAAACACCACCTTTGAGTTTATCCATCAATGATGTACCATAAGAAGCAGCTATAGCAAAATCAAACGGCTCAAATGTACCAAGTTCTTCTGGAGAACCTTCACCGGTTCTGACAACAGTACCGTATGTGATATAGTTAAGACTGATACCAACTGTTCCAAGTCCGTCAATAGATGTTACAGCAGTCATAAAAGCATAATACATATCATCAGCAAGCTGCGGCAGCCATTTTGCAAACATGACAGCAACTTCACTCGCACCTTTGGCTTTGACCGAAATAGTATTGTCAGACATATACCAAAGCTCAGCACCTTTTTTATCGACATAAAGAACATTGGCAGTGCCCATATCACCTTCATCGACCTGATTTAAAACTGACTGATTTAATTCATATACACCATGATCGGTCGCAATAGAAACACCAACCCCAACTCTTTCTACATCGTTAATCGAGTTCGCTGTCGGGTTTGAATAAACTTTCAATGAACTGATACCGGTTAAATCTTCTGAATCTAACTCATTGTACACCTTCAATTGTTCAATCGTACCTTCAGTTGATTTACCGACAAATGGATGTTCACCGGCAACATCGGTCAGCGTTTGACCCTCTGCAACTGCTACCGTTTTGTATCCAGGCGATTTCCATGTAGCTGAACCGTTCAGACTTGTAAAAGAAAGTAATCCATGCTCAGTACCCACCCAGAGTTCGTTTGTTGATGAAGGGTATAATACGTTCACATCACCTTTAAAACCGACGGCATACGGAACCTGTATCTGCATACCCGGTTCAATCACCAATTCTTTCGGAGCTTCATTTTCTACCGGTTCTGCTTCCTCAGCAACTGCTTCTTCTTCCATAGCTGCAGTATCCGCTACCGTAGATGTATCAACAGCTGTTGTATCCATCGCTTCGGCAACAGCATCTTTAAACAAATCTACATCAGAACTTCCACCAAGCAAATTACCCGAATGACCGGCTCGATCAATCGTTTCAACTGCTGCAGAATCAGTATTTGTATTTTCATACATTGAATAATCAAAGGGCTCTGCTGCATACAACTCTTTTATTTTGGCGATAATTGTTTCTTTTTCTGTTGCAGTACCGTAGACTGCAATTTTTTCTGCAATTGCTTCTAAGTTATCATCAACACTTACGGTATATGTATAACTGTTCTGCCAGCGTTGTCCGTCATAGCGATAAAGATCATTTTCAATCATTACCCAAATGTTAACCGAACTTGAAGCACCGATAGCAGTAACCTCTCCATCCGGAAGCTCACCCGGATAACCTACATTCGATTCAATTGAATTACCGTTGAAACGATGTAACCCTACATCTGTACCGATAAATGCTACTGAGCTTGTACTCGCAATAGCTGTTATCTTTTTAGAGCGAAGTCCGTCTTCGGAATCATAAGCTCTCCAGGATTTGCCATTAAATGAATAGAGTCCGTTTTCAGTACCGACTATCAGGACATCATCAACAGTACCTAAAGCCGTTATATCTCCGCTAAAAAGTGAAAAGTAAGAGACTTTTAACTCTTCCGGTATAAATCTCGAACGGGATTTTTCAACCGCAAAATTAATTTTATCAATTTCGCTTTCTGTTAACGAAGAATCCGACATACCGGAATTAAACTCTTTTTCAGCTTCACTATATTTTGACCAGTTGACCCGGCATTCGGAATATGCCACCAGTAAACTGTCAAAGACTGAAACCAGTTTGTCACGATTTTTATAATCTTCCCCCGCAGCCTCGAGAACCTTAGTCTGAAATGTTTCTACCTGTTCAAATGTGCGATCACTATTTTCAATAATTACCTGTTTCGTCGCTGCTTGAAGTAGATCGCCGTCCTGTAAGTTAAAATAATTCTGAACTATTCCCTGAACTGTTTGGTCAGTTCTGGTTGAGAACAACTCAAAAGTAAACCAATTATGCCCATCAAAACGGACCAGACTGTTTTCTCTGGATATTGCCCAGATGTCATAAGCGGAATAACCGGAGCCGCCGCGAACTTTAACAGCTGCAATTTCTGAGACCGGTCTCAGTTTACCCGGTATTGAGATTGTTTCCCAGTTTCCGGCAAGCGGTGATGCCCCTAAACCGGCAGGATTCCAGTGTGTAGCGGTAGCATCATCTGCAACGGCAACAAATGCCTCCCCAATCCCAGCAGCTCGGGAGCCCGGAGCAATTCGTAAATACAAAAGTGCAGCGGTTGAAATCTGAGCCTGAGTCTGAGCTGCCAGACCAAGCAGGAAGATAAAGATTAAAAGGGAGACCAGATGTTTCATTGGTTTCATACATTTCTCCTAAAACTATTAATTAATTAAAATTATTTTTCCAAATGATTCCACAGCTTTTCCCCCATTACTGGGATGCGCAGTGGCTTTATATATATAGACTTCTGTGGCTACCCTGTCCCCATCTAAATCCTGTCCGTTCCATACTATATCGTCATAGTAGGTAGGTTCAAGAGACTCACGGACAAAAGAATTTATTTTTTTTCCAGATAGAGTAAAAATATCGAGGACAAATTTTTCCACAGCCTGAGTCAATGTAAACGAAAACCGGGTTGAACTCTGCATCGGGTTCGGGTAGTTCAGTAAATCAACTATTTCTAAATCAGTATTTGTATTAATATTCAGGTCAAATTCGTACGTAGTAAAATTATTTGCGTTATCCCATGCTTTTATTTTGAAATTATGGCTTCCTCCGGATAAATCAGATAATGCATACTCTACCGCTCCTGATTGATAAGAATCTTTGTCCGACTCAAACAGATTATTTAAATTGACCGCTGTCTCAGTCTGATTATCAATAACCAGAGAAAGTCCATGACCTAACCCGCCTGCTAAATTGATTCCGGATTCATCGGAAATCTGAATTCGTGCGATATCAGTTTTTGAAACTATATCACCGGAAACAAAGTTTGGATGACCATCAAAATGTATCGAAATTTCCGGACCGAGAGAATCAGATGTTGTATAAATTGAATCTGCCACCGCAATAGAATCAACGTAGCCGGAGGCATCAATATTATTTAACGATGCGTATGCTGATATTTTAGCACCGTTCCCGCCGAACCCGATATCAAGAGGCGGTATAAACTCAAAAGTAAAATCTCCTCCTGTCACCGAAACAGAGCCGTTATATATAACAGGTCCATTGATAGAATAATCAACTTCTCGAATGACAAGACCATTGGCATCCTTGAGCTGATAGGTCTTTTCTCTTTCGGAATCTAACACTTTAACAAACAAAGTACCGTCCTGAACTACTTTATTGCTATTAGCATCTATAATTTCGCCGGATACAGTAACTTTGCCCAAAGCATTAAAAGAATCAGGCGCATTTGTGAATTGGATATCGTAATACGGGATTGCAAGTTTTGTAAACGGATCACCAAAATATAGATAATTCCGGTCATTTGTAATAGGAGTAGGTGTTCCGCCATTGTATTGTCTTTCAATTTTAGCCGCATAAACAGCCTCACAGATTGTTAATCCGTCATCGTAAAATAGTTTGTCAAAAAGTTTACGGTTAAATAAAGAGTTATCCGAAGAATATACAAGTCTTGTTGCTGATATTACACCAATACAACCGCTGGCGTCCATAGCTAACAGACGTTCAGCCATCCCTTCTCTGAATGGATCATCAAAGAAACCAATTGCACAGGATGCTGCAACGACCAAAGGAAGGTTCTGTTCATTTTGTAACCTTGGTAAATCATCAGAAACTGAAAAGACGTTTTCATGTGCCCACACATTTGGATTCCCATGACCAATGTAGTTAACCAGCAGAGAGCCGCTATTAAATGATTTTACAATTGCATCATTCACATCAGGTTTTTCACCGCTGACGAAAGGATATTCCCACAGGTAGATTTTATCTCTGTTAAAGACAAGAGGCAGATGTGAGTTCTCAAGTGTTTCCGCTTGTGTCGTATGAAAATATTCAGCATTGTTTGAACCGTATTCATCATCGGCTACGATTGTTATATTGTTCCGCCATATACCAAAATCAGCTGAAGATTCATACTCCTGAAACTTTGCAGTTACGGCAGCTATCTCCGATGAAGACCTTACCGGCCAGCGGGAGGAGACCATATCATACCCGATATCAAACGATGCCTGAGATGTATCATAAGTAGTATCAGAATCCAGCAATCCGAAACTGCCAAAATAAACATAGTTATCATCTGAAGATGTATGGTCATATTCATGAATATATGCCGGTACATAATTTGGCAGATTGGTAGATAAGTAATTCTTAAAATCATAATTTGCATCACCGACAAAGAGAACAGCAGAAGGTCTTGGGGTAGGATAAGTTTCATACGCATTTTTCAGGAAATCGCGGATAGCTGTCGGATCATAAAGTCCGAATGAAAAATTATCCATGATATCTTCGATTGAGACAAACTCAAGAGAGTTCCCCTGATTCTCCCTGTAATTGATATATTCAAGCATAGAATTTTCAAATATCTGTGGAGCGACGACAAAACAGTCAATCTGTTCGGATGAAGTATACAAGTCTTTTGTTGTAGTATATGCGATATTTGAAACAGATAAATTAACGTTTTTTTGAGAAGCAGAATAATGACCATACTCAATTCCTGAAAGTTGATCATAAAAGGTAAACACGTTCCCTGTAAGATTTCCACCTTCTAAAATAACAGGGTTCTGCGGATCTGAGATATCAAGAAGTAACGGTTCTACGGAAAAAGGTTGTAATAGAATCTCAGCTGCTGCTGTAACCGGTTCCAATGCAAACTCGATTTTGTTTAATGAAGCCTGAATGTATGACTCATAACTGTACTCCATATAATCAAAATACGGATTGATAGAATTGTTAAATGTTAATTCCATCAACACAGAATTGGAACCGTTTATAAAGTTTGTCGCCTGATAAGTACAACCGGATAAATTACAGTTTTTATTTATCCCTTTTACTGAATTTATATACAAATCAATATAACCGATTTCATCGATTGAACCGGTTGTATCAATTGTTTTACCAACAAGGGTGATATCAACAGTATCATTCGGGACGATACCGCTGGCATCTACAAAAAAGTTCATCTCTGTTTGATTCGACCAGAACCAGGTGTAATAATCATCGATCTCATTATTTACCAAAGCACGCAACATATTATCCTGCTCTACATGTACTCTCTTTTCAAATCTTGATATCGTTGTATCAACGGAACCTCCGACAACACCATTTAACGAGACATCTCGGGTTGTCATGCGATGTCCGCTTGAAAGATTTGAAAAAGAGACCCAATAGATATTATTATCAGCATAAGCATGCCTGACGTATTGTACCGTTGAATCATACACATACCTGCTTAATGACTCCCCATAAAAAAGGAAGTAATCATTGGTATTAAAAATCCCGTCACCGCCATCTTCAATAATTATTGCTACTTCGTTAAATTCAGGGCGAGGTTCATTATTATAGACTTCTAAAGCTTTTCCTCCGGCGTTATAAAGATGCAGATTCGATGATGCCTGACCGGTCACAGAATAACCGGAAGCATCAAGCTGGGCACCGGTCACCCGGTAGACTCCGTTTTGATTAACAGAAAGTTTAATCCAGTCTTCCGTTGATTCAAACGGTCCGGCTGCAGCCAGAGCAGAGGATTTCAGAGAATTATATTTTTTAGGTATTAACGAATAATTTATGATAGACTTTTCAAGCATCCCGTCTAACTTACTATCCCCTCTTGATGAATTATCAAAAGAACCGGTGATACTCAGGTCAAACTGAACTGTTTCGATTACCCCGTCAGAGACAACCGGAAAAATGAAAAGAGTGTAAATTTTCAAACCTTTAACATAAACCGGTTTTGAATATTTCAAAATCTCACTTTCCAAAGCTACCGGTTGATTTATCAGATTCTTTGTATAAGATCCAAGAGAACCAGTCGTAACATTTGTCACAGAAAAATCACCATCCAAAGGTACAGCAATATTCTCAGCCTGATAAAAGCTGACAGTACCGTTTGGATTTGTAAATGTTTTTAATCTCTGTCCATCAATTGAAATTTTAACAGTTGAACTGTTGCCGGAGTTTGAAATAACTTTTGCATTCACCTGAATAGCAACTGTTAAAAACAACACAAAACTCAACAGAGTTAATCTTGTAAAAGGAAATAGTACAGGACGAGAGGACGACCTGCTTTGAAATTGGATACAATAAAGCTCGTACAAAATAATTGTTATACCTTAATTTTAAACTAACTTAAACAATTCTTTTAACTATGAGCTATATGTATCTCCTTCTTATTTGTATAAACCTTTAGATTATATAAAGTTCCATAGAATAAGTCAAGAAATCAAAAGAGCGATTTTTGCGTTTTCCAAGGCTTTATTCAATCAGTTCAGAGCAATAACACTGCCAACAATCAACCCATTTTTCATCTCTTTTTCTATTCCATTGTTAAGAAACAGCTTACGATGACAAACCGGGATTAAGGGATATATATAGTATTATATATATAGTCCGAAAACCGGGCAAATTGTTGAATAATTTTTCAATATCTGCTCAATTTTTTCTTACAAAACCGAGCAAAAGCCAACTTTTTTCTTCATTATTTCAAAAGTTTTAGTTTTTTCATCGCCTTTGGTTTTAAATCACAGGTAAAATGTCTCAGCAGTTTTGATTGTTTTGTGATTTTATATCCGCTTAACTGATCTTTTATCTTAACAATTTTCTCAGCTGTTTCGACAATATACTCCAAATGAGAAGCAGTATATACCCGTCTTGGCATCGCCAATCTAACTAACTCGCGGGTTGCCGGAGTCTCTATTCCCGTTTCAGGATCGACATCAGCAAACATCATTGAGCCGATTTCACAGACACGAATACATCCTTCCCGATAAAATTCTACTGCAAGAGCATGCCCCGGAAATTCAAGCGGTTTGATCTGCGGGAGAAATTTCCCGGCATCAATAAAAACAGCATGTCCACCGGTCGGTTCAACTATCGGCATTCCAACTGATTTAAGACGTTCACCTAAATATCTAATCTGGTCGATACGATAATCGAGATAGTCTTCTTCCATGACTTCGTAAAAGCCGACAGCCAACGCGTCCAAATCACGACCGGTCAATCCGCCATAAGTCGGGAATCCTTCAACAATAATCATCAGCTCTTTTAAATGCTCAAAAACTTCACCATCATTTAAAGTAATGAATCCGCCGATATTCTGCAGTCCGTCTTTTTTAGCGGACATCATTGCACCATCGGAAAGTTCAAACATTTCTTTGGCGATTTCCTGAATTGTTGCTTCAGCAAATTCAGGTTCATTTTGTTTTATAAAAAAGCAGTTTTCGGCAAAACGGGCACAATCAAAGAAAAATGGAATATGATGCCGTTTACAAATCTCAGATACGTCACGGATATTCTGTATAGAAACAGGCAGTCCGCCGATT
>QQUK01000216.1 GCA_008501655.1 Calditrichota bacterium | reverse complement strand
TGATGATATTTACACAATTATATATCCGAACATCACCAAAGGTTCTATTGTTGAATATGGTACAGAAATCTCATTTGGTGTATCATATGCTCCTCCGCCGCTTGATCATGATATAAATTTACAATTTGATATTCCATGCGAACAGCTTTCATTTAAATACATGTATCCTGATTGGTGGGAGATTCAGCTGAAACGAAGAAATCAGTATGCCTATTGTCCCGCTGAATTTATTGATGATATCGAAAATAAAAAGAAGATACTTCAATATACAGGTTCCAATATTCCGGCCCTTGAGTGGGAACCGTACTCGCCGGAATTTAAACAGGTGGCAACATATCTTGAGTTTATGGTAAAAAATCTTAAGATGGGAGCAGGTTCATTTGACCGCCCGAGCGATTGGAATGACATAGCTGAGGAGTTTTATAAATACGTTATAAAAAAATCCGACCATAAAAAACTCAATCTCAAAGCCGGTTCAGTTCCGCTTGTTGATAAAGATATCAGTACCTTAAAGGAATTTACAGATATCATAACAAAAAATACAATCAAGGATATTGATAAAATTGATGCAATCATTACCTATATTCAGGATAATATTGATATCAGTTCGAAAAGCCATGATGGTAATAACTCAAAAATCATCACCGACCAACAAGGCAACCGGTATGATATTACAGCCCTTGCCAAAAATATGATTGAATCAGTCGGAATCAATTCAGATTATCTGTTAGTGCATTCAGAAGCTGACGGATATTTTGACCCGGACTATGTTATGCATAGCCAGATGTACATTCCCGCTGTCCGGGTGCTGACCCAGGATGACACTCTGGTTCTTTTCCCCTATATGAAACATCTCCCGCTTGGACATACACCTTCCTATTTTCAGGGGGAAACAGCATTGATTATAGGGAAAGAGACATTGCTTGGTATGTGGACAGTCCCGAAAGGAAACAGATTAGAAAATATTGATTTCGGGACTTATGAAATCAACATCAATGAAGACGGTATTATAAATGTCAGTGAAGAAAAGAAGTTTACCGGCTCGATAGCGTATGAACTTCGCGAAGAATTGATTGAGATGACTGATGATGAAAAGAAAAAATTTGTTGAAAAAAATGCTTCGTATGCTGATGGAGATATTGCCTGGGATTCATACGAATTTATAAATATCGATAAACATCGCGAAGATTTGATAATCTCCATGAAATATACAATCAATAATCTTGTAACTATTACCCCGGAAGAAATTATTGTTCAGACCGCCGGTCTGATTTCACCCATTACAAACAATAAATATCAGCTATCAGCTAAAAACCGTCAGAATCCGATTTATATCCGCTATGATCAGACATTTTCAAAGAATATAAAAATAAACTATCCGCCTCAGTGGGTTCTCACATCAGATCTCAATGATGTCAAAACAGAAAATATGTTCGGTGAATTATCAAAAAAACATACAGCTGAGAATGGTTCTCTTGTTATTGATATTAATTTGATTCTGAAACGATTGAGAGCGAAAAAGGATACGTATAGTGAGTTATTGGATTTAACCGGTAATAATACAGACTTTTCAGTTCCGGCTTTGCTATTTGAACAACAGTCAATCTAAAATCTATAAAGCTGCTGTGAGTACTCACAGCAGCTTTTTTTATTTTATATACTAATGCTCATCTTTTTCTTGTTGTTCCTGCGCTTTAAAACCATGTGCTTTCAGCAGTCCGATAGTTTCATCTATCCATGCAAAAAGGGTATCCTGTTTTTCATCTTCAATTAATTTCCCCCAGTGCATAATACGGTATGAAAATATAGGCATCTCACCCTCTGCAACCTCCTCTTTAATCTCCTCAAGGAGATGAATCAGGTCGGGTGAACCGGCAAAAGGGAATCCGGTTGAAAAATCAAGGTTTCTTCGGGCATGTTCGATATGTCCCTCGAGCCATCCGTTGATAACCGGGATATTAAAATACCACGGCTGCTCCGTCTGGTCACTGTGACAGTCATAGCAGGAGTTCGTAAGCATCGGTTTTACTTTTTCAAATGATGCGTTGATAATAATAAATAATGAGTCCTGAGAAATAGCCTGCTCCATAGGAGTATCAACTTCAACAGCTTCATCCTGTGCAAACCCGTTTGTACTAACCATTACTAAAATAACTAAGATAATGAATATCTTTTTCATTTTGCGTCCTTATCTATTTTAGATATAAAATTATCAGCCTGTTTTAAAAGTTCTTCAGCCTTCTGCTTGGTACAGGAGAATTTTTTCATGACAATAGCAATTTTCACCGAACCGTCTGCACGCAATAAGAGCATGTCAGCATCTTTATATTCAATTTCAAACAGTTCCATAAGGATCTTACGGGAACGGGCTTTAAGTTTTTCCGATGTTGACTTAAGATCGACCATCAGATTACCGTATGTTTTCCCTAAAAGAACCATGGCTGTAGTAGAAATCATATTGAGTGTCATTTTTTGAGCTGTACCCGATTTCATTCGGGTAGACCCGGTGATTACCTCCGGACCAACCGGAAGTTCGATAAGGAAATCTACAAAAGACCGGTCATTGTTTTCATCCCACTTATTACAAATGATAAAACCGGTTTTACATCCGACAGCGTTTGCATATTTGAGACCGGAGATTGTGTAAGGAGTCCGTGTTGATGCTGCGATTCCGATTACCATATCATGTTTAGATAATCCTCCGGTTTTTAAATCGGAAACGGCTGCCTGTTCGTTATCTTCGACACCTTCCTGGGAAAGTATCAGTGTTTCGTATCCACCGGAAATAAGTCCGATAATCTGTGACGGATCGGTTCCGAATGTCGGAGGGCATTCGGCTGCATCAAGCACTCCGAGTCTTCCTGAAGTTCCGGCACCGATATAATATATCCGACCGTTATTGGAGAGAGTCTCAGCATAAGCCCGGGCTGTTATGGCAATTAATTCAAGATTCGATTCAACAACTGAAGCTACTTTTTTATCTTCATCGTTAATTAATTTGACGATTTCAAATTCATTTTTGAGATCGATATCGGTTGAGTTCGGATTTACTTTTTCGGTATCGAGTGAATTCAGTTTTTTAATCAGATTTTCTATATTATCCATACAGATAAACTACACGAAAGAATTCCGTGAGCAATTAAAAATATCAGTTCATTTTCTGGATTACTGAGAAACAACGTGGAGCATCGTTTTTCTTGCAACCGTAATCGAACCGAAGCGGCCTTCAATATTTGTCAACGAAACATTGTCGGCAAGCTGGGAAGGGAACGGTACCGGAAGAAGTTTTGATGTAAGAGCTGAATCAGGAGAACCGGTGTATCCATAGATATAAATGTGGTACCAGCCGGTATCAAGGGCATTAAACTGATTGACACGGAACGCATCCGGCGGAACGGTTACCGATGTCGACAATGAGGTCACATAAGAAGAATAGCCATTCTCGGTATACTCTCTGCCGTCCAAAACAACTGCAATAACATAGCCATGAATATTAGCAGCTGAAAGCCAGCTGTACTCAATCGAAGTCCCGTTAGTATTCGGAACCGAGGTATCCGGCGGGTTATCAAAAATAAATGAATCAATTACCGTCACCGGAACAGATCCCGCAAAAACCGATGAATCAGCAAAGTTTAATGAATATGTTCCTGAATCGATGTAGCTAATCGGGGTAATACTATAATTGTAAACAGAATCATCAATATTTGAATGGAGTGAATAGACCATCGGAATAGAGTTAAAGCTGGTAACAGCGGTGGTCAGTTTATTCGAGTTTTTGAAAATCTGAACCGGCACATCACTGTAATCAGTTCCCAGTTCCTGGTTTACATTCTGTATAAATGCACCGTAGACAGCATAATTGGCATCATTATTAACACCGGGACCGGTGCCTTTGGATTCACAACCGCTTAAAACAAACGTTAAAAGCAATATGGCAAACGAGATAGCTATATATTTTTTCATATCTATAATATCGGTAGATTATTGAAGAATTTTAAGTAAAAATTGTATCATATAAAGTGCTGTAAATAAAGGGATTTTCGAAGATTAGATTACTACGAGGCCTGCCAGGAAACTTTTTCAACTTATACTGACAATATTTGTCAGCCTCCTAATTTATATTTTAGAAAAAGTAGATGAAGTACGTCATTCCCGCGTACGCGGGAATCCAGTTATTAAAAATGAAAAGTTCATATGTATACATTTTAGCAAGCAGAAGAAACGGAACGTTATATATAGGCGTAACCGATGATTTAATAAAACGAGTATATCAGCATAAAAACAAAATAACAGCAGGGTTTACATCAAAATACTCAATAGATAAACTCGTTTATTATGAAATATTCTCAGATATAGAATCCGCATTTTTAAGAGAGAAAAGACTTAAAAAATGGGAAAGAAAATGGAAATTGGAATTGATTGAGAATTTTAATCCGGATTGGAAAGATTTGTACTTCGACTTGATTTAAACTGGATTCCCGGTCAAGCCGGGAATGACGTGATTTAGATATTTTAAAAAAAATCTACTGTTCAACAGATTTAAGTAAAAAATCCTCAGATAAAAAAACCCGCCTTTTGGCGGGCTTTTTTTAATGCGGAGGTATAAATGTTATAATCTTTGTTATATATACACATCAGATTCAGTAAAGTTCTGATTTTTAAGTTAAAAAAAGCTGTCAGATAAGATGCCTGACAGCATATTCTTACACTCATTTCTTCGAAAAGAATAATTTTTTGAAAATTATTTCCGCAGGGCAGAATTTGGTCAACGATGACTGGAACAGGTTAAATCCGACAAATACAGTCAGCCATATCCAATAACCGTCCGGATAGAGATAATTCATCCCCAGTGAAAGTAATATTAAAGTCCCGGCAAGCAAGCGGATTGAGTTTTCTATGGTCATGTTGTGCTCCTAAAAGTTATAAGTCATCTTTACAAAAAGGTTATCGTTTAACGCAAACTGACCAAAATCGGTATTTGCATAAGTACCATCGAATATATTTCCACCGGCTGTCAATGTAATTTCATCGGTGTATTTATATTCTGTCGAAAAGCGGAAGTAAAGATCCTCTTCATTCGGGGAGTAAAAGATAAATCCGGAGAGCATGACCGTTTCGTCCCGAAGCATTTTGGTCCATCTTGAGGTGATAAGGTGTTTAATTTCGTCACGATAATGAAATGTCGAATCCTGAGCAGCCTCGAATTTATCGTAATCTTCCATCTTGTCAGCCTGATACTGAATATTAACGGTCAGGTTTGTAGCAATCTGTTTTTCAAAACCGATAAGTCCGCTCATAGAGGAGTTAGGCAGTAACGGGTTGGCATTATCTTCATTATCTTTTGAGTTGTAGTAGCCGCCTTCGATCCAGAGAATACCACCGAACTGCTGTCCACGGAGAGAAAATCCGGAAAGAAGCAGACCCGGATAAACCGGCATCATATTAGCATCAAGCCCGCGCGGGTTTTTGTAGAAACCTTTGTAGAAATATAAAGCAAAGGCATACATCCCGACCCGTCTCTGATACCGGACTGCAAATTCAGAATTACCGAATGTCGGGTCCGGTGTCGGCGGTTCAAAGTAATACATCGGGTCATCGTTAGTCGATACAATCTTACCAACAAACGGATTGTAATAGCTTAACCGTTCACCGGTAGGAAGACGGTTTGGTTCAAAGCGGGGAGTAAAGACAAATGAAAATGAACCGAGTGAGTTGTAATATTCCATCCGGAGGGCATTTTGCGGTGCTTTCAGATACTGGTCATCGCGTCCGCTGAAAAACGAACGATAATCTTTAGCGAAAACATCGTTGATAAAAATAAGGTCACCGGTACCCCAGGTGATAATCTGACGGCCGACTTTAAAATCAATTTTAGAGCCGAGTCTGAATTTCAGATATGCTTCACGAATCTCCCAATCATACGTGTCGGAGATTCCATCGTAGACAAAATCGGAACGGCTGAAAAATTCACCGTTATCACCGTATGAGGACATCCGGACCTGCAGCCGTGTTTCTGAAACAGACTGGTCAGAAAGAGTCGGATTATCGGATTCGACAAATCCACCAAACAAGCCCTGCACAAAGCCGTCTGTATGAATCTCGGCATTTGCATACGGTACTACCATCAGGACAAAAATTAGTATTGAAAGTATTGTAAACCGTTTCATTGTTCTCATCCCATTTAGTTCGAGATATATTCACGCGGCGGGTTTTTCAAATACCGTTCGGTGAAGATATCTTCTTTTAAGCCCTGGTTGTAAGTAATTTTATTAAAAGTAACAACAGTATGTCCGCCTTTTTTGACATTATTCATTTTACGGACTGTGATAGTTGTAAACCCGTCGATTACTTCAATATTCTCTGCCGTGAACTCACGCTCGAGATTATCTTTTTTATCAAAGTATTCTTCCTTTAAAGGAAGTTTGGTTGCCTTGTCGATGTAGGAGACTTTACGGGCGAAACCTTTGTACTCTTCTTTTGGGATTGATTCGATGACGTATACATCTTTGTCACCAATCTTCTCTTCCCCTTTGAGAGTGTGGTTATCTTCCAGCCAGTGACGGCCAGAAACATCTTCGTATGTAAAATCAGAACCGACAAACGAGGAGTTTTTATCATCAGCAGAAATCGGTTTAATCAAATCAATAGACGGGATGTAAATCCAGCGCAGGTCATTACTGCCGTTTGATTTGTGTACCATAAAAGTCGTCCGGGCAACATCTGACGGTTTTTTAAAATATGTAAAGTAATTCTGGCGTCCACCTTCTTCTATATCAAGGCGAAGCATCGCAAATTCACGGACACGTTCTTTTCCGCGTTTGGATACGATAGACATATGAACATCAGCAACACCATCATTGGCAGCATAATAATATGCCATGTGTGATTCTTTCATAATCGATTCAGCATCCTGAGCTGAAACAGTCTGCATGCTCAATCCGGTTAAGAGGAGCGCTGCGATCGTAAGGGTCAAAAGTTTTTTCATTGTAATATCCTTTATTCTTTTTTTTATTTTACCGGTTTAAAGAGTGATTTTTTAAACATCTGTGTTATAGCCGGGAGCAGCAACATAGTTACTAATCCGGATACAACCATTATAGAGAAGAAGAATGATCCGACGGTAATGTATGGTACGAGGGTTGAAAAGAGCATCGGAATAAATCCGATAGCAATAACCATGACATTACGGCTGATTGCCTGACCGGTTCCTTCAAATATTGCATGGAACGTTTTGTTAAAGTCATTTGTCCTTTTATGCATCATTCGCATACGCTGGATAAAGTGAATCGCAAAGTCAATAGAGAGACCCAGGGTAAGCGATGAAAGAACTGCTACCGGCATATCATACGGTTTCCCGATATATCCGATAAAGGCGTAGATCGCCATAACTGTAATTGTAAGCGGGAGCATCGAGAAGAATCCCCAGCGTATTGAACGGAACAGGATTATCATCATAATAAACACAACGATGAATGATGAAGCGAGTGAGTTGCGCATACCGGTGACCATCTGATTCTGCCATTCAATATTGATGTAGGGAAGACCAGCCCATTTGATTGTAACGCCGTCTGGAGGAAGATTATTTTTGATATATTCATTACCACGTTTTACGACCGATGATACCGCCATATTGTCACCATTTTTCAGCTGTACCCAGAGATTGGCTTTGTCGTATTCAGGCGTGACAAATTTAAACAGGTCATCAGGGTTTCCTCCGGACATTTCAAAAAGGAAAAGCATCTGAGCTATTTCCGGCTGTGTTTCCGGTATGGCAAGTTTTGAGGAGTCCGCAGAATAAAGTTCATAACGGATTTTTTTTACAATATCGGTGATACCTGTTGTTGAGCCGACATTGTCAGCCTGGGCAAGTTCCGCCTGCAGTTTTTCCATATATCTGTGAACAGCCGGTGATTTCATAGCACCTTCGTCATCACCTTCGAAAACAAGATAATTCATATAGGTACCGGCGAGATGATTATTCATGGCGACATCTGCAATCCGAATCGGATGTGACTGCTTAAACCATTTGACCGGGTTATCGTTGACGATAATCATATTCAGTCCGATTGCAGCTACAATAACAATGACAAATGATGTTGCGATGATACCTTTATAATGTTTCTGCGACAGATTACGGAATGAATGCATGACTCTGGAAAGAACACCATGTTCTTCATCGGATTTTCCGAAGTTGCGCAATGTTTTATCGGAGATTAACATCGCTATTGCAGGATTGATAGTCAGTGAAAGGAACCATGCGACGATTATACCAAAGGCAACAAAGATTCCGAAGACCCGTACCGGTGGGATTGGCGTAAGAGCAAGGGAAATAAAACCGGCTACAGTAGTCATTGAAGTAAACAGCATCGGAACAAACAATTCGTTAATCGAATGTCGGATGGTAGCATCTTTGTGTTTATATTTTTTGTAATGGTCATGAAACTCGGATATAATATGTATCGAGTTCAGAACCGATATTGGAATGAGGAAAATCGGAATCATCGATGACATGATATGCACCGTGTTTCCGGTCAAAATCAACAGACCCATCGCCCATATGACCGACATCATAGCAACAACCATTGGAGCTATTACAATTTTAATCTGTCTGAAGAATAAAAATAACAGCAGAAAGATAATAGCCATTGCTGCCGGTGCGGAAATTGCCATCTGTTTAAACATCTCGGCACCGAATGAATCTTCAGCAAGAGGAAGACCGGCAATATGGTAATCTGCGTTACCGCCGAGTGAATCAGTTATCTGCCGGATCTCTTCAGATAATCTGTGGGAGATTTTTTTAGACTCAATCGGAATAAAAATAGCAATAGCTTTTCCATCCTCAGATGCAATCTTACCCCGGAGAATCGGATTGTCCATAATACGGGTATAAATTTGCTGGGCTTCTTCATCGGTTTCAATCTCATATTCCATCAATGGTTCTATTACAACAGAACCACCGGAACCCTGTTTGATATCATCAACCATTGAAATAGCCATAATGTCATCAACTATAACACCATCGAGGTCGGAAATTTCTTCGGTTATTCGATAAACCCGGTTCAACTGGTCTGCGGTAAATGCTGTCGGTTCAGCAACAACACCTACGGCAATAAAGTCATAGAGGGAAAAATCCTCTTTAGTGGCAGCATGAAAAAGCCGGGTTGGTTCATCCGACTCAAGCATATTCTGAGGATCGGTATCGATAACGATTTTTGGAAACTGCATCGCAAAAAATGCAGTAATCAAAACCGCTATTGAAATAACCACCCACGGTTTTTTTATTGAGAATTCAATAAGTGCTTTTTTCATTTACCAATAAATCCTTTCAGTTTGTTTTTTCATCTTTATTGCCAGTTAGATAGTCGAAAGCTGAGAATGATGCAAAATAAATTATTCAAGATTGTAAATCAACCATAACTTTATGTGGGATAATAACTAAGCAGATGGATTTAGTGTGGTTTGAAGATGTCCGGAAATCAGTTGTTTTTGCCGAATTTTTTGTCCCAACGGGATTTCAGCATAGAATTCAGCTTATCCTCAAGCTGTTTTGGAAGTTCGATCTCTTTTCCCTCACGACAGAGTTTTACCGTCTGTTTGAGAGAATCGACCATTATACGGCAATTTTCACATTTACCGATATGTTCTTCGATCTCAGCACAAAGTCCCGGGTCTATCTCGCCATCGAGATAATCATTGAGCTCGGAGATGTAATCAAGACATTTTTTGCCCATATTGTTCCTCGAATCTGCCCGACAAGTAGTCTCTGACGGCAAGTTTTGCCCGGAGGACCCGTGATTTTGTCGATGCTTCTGATTCATGTATTAATTTGGCAATCTCTTTGATGGAAAGCTCCTCTAAATACCTGAGGATAAAGACCTCTCGGTATTTAGCCGGAAGCTGTCCAATCGCTTCATTTATAATTCGTTTCAGTTCAGCTGACTCAAGCCGTTTATGGGGGTCTTCCCAGTCGAAAATCTTAAAACCTGAAGAACTATGAAGGTCCTCAGCTTTTTTCGTCGGGAGATACTCCTCTATCGGCTTTAAATCAACCTGTTTTTGTTTCGCAAAAAGTGCCCGAGCCTGGTTTAAAGCTATCGTATACAGCCATGTTCCGAATGCTGATTCACCACGGAATTTGTCTATATTATCTATCGCTTTTACAAGCGTTTCTGAGACAATATCTTCGGCATCATGCTGGTTTCCGGTCATCTTCAGACCAAGGGCATAAATTTTTGATTTATTAGCGTCGATTAACTGAGAAAACGCCTCAAAATCACCGGCTTGAGCTTTTGCTACTAATTCTTTTTCGTTCATTAGATACAAGTATACAATAAATGATTCAAAATAATAACAAATATTTTTTGAATAAGATTGCACTCTTTTGTCAAAGGATTGTCATCAAATGAAAAAGAGTTCAAAATTATCTATTTTTTGAAAAAAGTAAAAAAAAATGTTGGAATTAATAAAAAAGATATTAAATTGACACGGTTTGTGAAACTAAATCAGATTATTATTGTTAAGAGATTAACAAAGATATAAAGATTTGGGTGTCCGGATCACAGAGCACATGATCTGACAACAGAGACATCCAATTATCCCCGTAACGTTCCCCTCCCCCGTTGCGGGGCTTTTTTTTGCAGTAAGTTTGGGTAGCCCACTGCTTGCAGTGGGTTTCTGTTCAAGCGATGTTTTTTGAGTCGTCAGACTCAAATGATGAAGCCTCGTGAATCTGAAGATTCACAAGGCACGTGTACAATCTGAAGCTGGGTAGCCCACCCCTTGGGGTGGGTTTCTGTTCTAGTTTTGGAGATTGGGTCTTTTGAGTCTTCAGACTCAAATGAAAAAGCCTCGTGAATCTGAAGATTCACAAGGCACGAGTACAATCTAAAAATTCACAAGGCACATGTATTAAAAAGCTGTCAGGCGAGACGCCTGACAGCACAAGTGTATCTGTATTGTAGAAAAGTCTCCTTCGACTCCGCTCAGGATGACTTTTTTTATCTACATTACATTAATACTAACCGACTGATTATTGACTTCAATAACATCAGCCTCTTCAGCCGGAACGCCTAAAAACTCAGCAACCGGTTTGACAAGCAGCTGATAATTTAAGTCTGCAGTGATATTCAATTCACCGGCTTCTGCATCTTCCGGAACTGTAAATGTAAATGTCTCAAGCTTTGTCTCTTTCGGACCAATCCGGTAATCAACGCCGAGTGATTTTGTGTTCCATTGCTGGATTGTCATCACACCGTTCGGATCAAAATATGCCATCCTGAAAATTCTGTCACCAATTGGAATACCATCCCTCTGGACACCTTTAAAATCCGGATCATCCAGTGGAATCGCCATATCTGTATAAGCGAGCACATCGGCACCGATTGTATACTCTTCACCATCAAAACCTTTTTTATCAACCGGCAGATGGTAGCTGTTACCGGAAGCATCCTTTGCCTCGACATGAAGCCAGAGAATCCTATCTTCAACAGAACCGGTCGGAAACTTATGACCCGCTTTCTGATTAAATAAGGCGACGGTGAATTTAACCGTTTCACCTTTTTTGACCTCAGTTTTATCCGGATAGATTCTCAATTCAACAGTTCCGCGAACTTTACTTCTGTCATGAGCACCATGAAAGAGATGCTGGCGGGCATCATCATAGACGGTTCCACCATCAACAATTTCCGATTTCGCTTTTGTCATATGACAATCCTGACAAACAACACCCTGCTCAGCATATGGACTTTCTTTCCACTCAAGGTGAGTCGACTTGACCCAGACACCGTAAGGGTCTTTTTCATTATGACAGATACCACAAAACTCAGCCGACCCTAAAAATTTTGTTTTGACAGATTGATGCGGGGCTTCATCGGTAAGCTGACGAATTCCTTGTTTTGTTTCACCCGGTTCAATAGTATAGTTAAAATTGAACGGGATATCACCGGTGTGGCCGGTAATAGTATGACAGAAATCGCAATGGACCCCGTCATTTGCCCGGGTATTCTCTGCAACCGGTGCCGGAGGAATATCACCGGTCAGGAATGCCATCGGCGAATGACAGCCGTTACATCCGGCTTTGACTTCGGCAACGACTTCATCTTTTTCAGCATGAGGCAGGGCCAGTTTGAAATATTCAATTTCATCCCAATGATGTGTGTATGATTGTGACATCATCGACTGACGCCATTGAGAATAAATGTAGTTGTGACAGGAGCCGCAGTCTTCCGGCAGTTCCCAGTCGTCATAGCTGTATTTTGGTGCTGCATCTTCCGATGCATCAATCGTTGGAATAATTATGACAAGCAGACAGAGAGCATAAAGTAAAGCAGTCAATGATTGCCTGATTGACCTGTGAGATGTTTTTTGTTGATACATATTACCATCCTTCCTCTGTGATACTTATATTTGTGCAGTCAGACAGGAAACCTGACCACACACCCTTACAAAAATATATTTACGTTTCCTGCGGTCCGAAGAAAAGTTTCAGCATATACCAGACGACCGCTACCATCAATACAAAGAGAATTAGAAATATGATAAAAATACCCCATTGTGGATTTACCGGTAATGATGAAGGGTCAAAGAACCCTTCAAGCGCCAGCAGCCTGACGACATGACGTGTTATCACCATAGATAAAAATGAAACACCAAGCATTATTGATGACATCAGAAACTTTTTCTTAAACATAAAATGCAGTGACCCCAGAGATAAAAAGAATCCGACCGTTACTAGCCAGATACCGGGTGAACGCATAAACGGTTTGAGCATTTCACCAAGTCCGAGCATATAGGCAAATCCGGTGGCGATTGACCCGACCATCCCCCAGAGATAAAAGTTTTTCCCAAGTTTGAATACTTCATCATCATTTCTTCCAAGCAGTCCAACAAAAAACCCGCCTACAGTGATTGCACCAAAAACCATGTGCAGCCACCTGAACAGATAAGAACCGATATCAGTGTTCAGCACAAGTCCCGATTGGTTCTGGGCATAGAGAGCGGCATAGAGATCCGGTTTTTCAGCAAGGGAAAAGACCGATGAATAAACGAAGGAGATATACAAAAGTCCTACCATCGCAATTGTCAGGTAAACTTTCTGTTTGCCGTCTGTTTTTTTGGCAAATGATGATGCATACAAAAGATAGTAAGTAATTATTGCAACAACAATTATCATCAACCAGAACCATCCCGAAACAATCGATGCTGAGTAAACCTGTTTGGCATAAACCAACTGCACAAACAACAAAGGCGCAACTCCAAAGGAAACGGTTGCCGCCATCGCATTCGGAAAAAGTTTGATGAACTTTTGTACAACTGCATTTTCCCATTTATTTGTAACTTTTCCGAAGATCAAAACAATGATTCCCCCAAAGAGAAAATTCATCGCAATCAGATGAAGTGATAACGTTACAATGTGTAAAACGGTCACCAGCCAAAGTGGTGCTGAGATAAAGTTATAATCAGGAAGGTTCATTCTGTACCTCCTTCGTTGCTCAGTGATAACAGATATTTAATAAGTGCCTCACGTTCTTTTTCATCTCCGGTAAAGTCCGGCATCTCTTCAGCATAATCACCGGCATAATCAAGCATGTCAATATAATCGGTCTCTTCCAGTCCGGTGATTGATTCAGATTTATCGTTGAATCCGCCGATGACATGGCATTTCCCACAACGGATATCGTATACTTTTTTACCAAGCGCAATACCCTCAAGTCCGTAAATATCAGCAATATGCCGGGAATCTAACTTTGGAACAAGATGTGCAGCAATCATCTGAGCCTCTTCTTCGGTTCCTAAAAACGGAGGCATGTTACCGCGCATCACACCGGTCCCCAT
>QQUK01000031.1 GCA_008501655.1 Calditrichota bacterium | reverse complement strand
TCAAGAGTCTGCGGATTTTCGATGAGCAAGATAGAGAATTTCTTTTTCTACTTTATATCCCGATTTTTCAAAAGTGTGAATTGATGTTTTGTTATTTTCTTCAATCAATCCGCAGATCACAACAGCACCAAGCTCCCTGAGAAATTGTTCCCCATACGAGATCAGTAATTTACCCAAACCTCTTTTACGATAATCCGGATCCACCGCTAACCGATTAATCCATCCCCTGCGTCCGTCAAAATTAGCGATAGATACAGCAATCAAATGTTCTTTATCAAACATCCCATAAAACAGAACAAAATCGAGCTGCATCTCCTTTGCCATTGATTCTTTTGAATCTCTCCCTTTTGGTTTATGAGGGAGTCCTGCTTTTTCCCACAGCTCAATAATCTGCTGATAGTGTTCAATCGATAATTTTATAATATTAAAATCCATACTTCTCTTCCAAAATTGATTTTAACATTTCGATCTGAAACTCGGAGGCAAACGGTTCATCATTCCAATGATCGCACCCGCAAAAGTTCAACAACACTCCTCGTGCCGGTATACCTAAATCATCAGCTGCTCTCATTCCATTGGCAAGCATCAAAATGCAGGCAATCCCGATTACTGAAGTATCACCATCCATTTGTCGGGCATGATGTTCTAGTTGTTCGGATAGTTTTCTTTTGGAAAAATAAACAGGACATCCGTATTTTTCAGCAAGCTCCATAATCTGATACGACTGGCAATCGGGATGACATTCAGTACATCGGTTGCCATACTCCTCATCGGTTTTTTGACATTCATACTCATGAATCGACAGACAGTCAGGTAATATGATGATTGTATTTTTGCACCGATTAAATTTTTCCCTGTTAAGGTTGTCATATATTTTGTAGGAAATTAGTTCAAGCAGGTACTTCTCTTTTTCGGTACGCCTGAGTTCATGGTCCGTCCGTTCAGAAGTATCAGATACAGCTTGTTCGACAAAACTATCAATCCGTTCAAATTCCTTTTCGAACAGCTCATATCCTTTTTTTATCACATCATCAGTTAGCGAACTTAGTTTCTTTTGAAAATCTTCTGTTAATCTGTAGGTAGGGTGTTTTTTGTCCATGATGTTAATATGAAATAATTGAGTTCAAAAAGACAGGAAAAAATCAACGGATTGAATTCAATGTTGATACTGCATCCAGAGCATCTTTTGAATCAGGCTGAAGCTGAAGCACTGTCAGATAGTTCTGCAGAGCTTTTGATGTATCACCACGCAGGAGTTCCAATTCAGCAAATTCCAGATATATCTCAGCACGTTCAACAGTAGAGCTGCTGCAGTGATCGAGAGCTTTGTTTAATGCACCGGATGCTCTCTCATATTGATTTTTCTCTTTGTAAATTTTCCCATAGTATAAAAAGATATTAAAATCAGAGCTATCTTCAGAATATGCCTTATGAAGGAATACTATTGCAGAATCATATTTACGCATATCATAGTATTTAACCGACTGATCTAAATAAGAATTGCCCTCAGATTGCGTATCCATTTGTGAAGGAAGTAACTTAACTTCATAAGTTTTCATCTGTGTCGAACAACTCTCCACTACTGCCAGAATTAGAATAAGTGCTATTAAATATATTGTTTTCTTAAGCATATAGAGAATATCGACAGATTTTCAAAATCATAAATATACCAAATATCATAAAATAGGCTTAAATTTACTTGATTTTTTGAACGGAAACAGTACATTTTCGTTAAGTAGATATAGCCGCAAACAAATAACTTCAAATAAAAGGTGTAAATATGAAATTTAGTGATTCTTTAGAAGGTGAAATAGTCATTATTAAAGTATCCGGAAAAATAATGGGTGGAGACGAAACAACAATGTTTCATGGTAAAATTCATGAATATATTACGCTAAATAAGAAAAGTATCGTTGTTGATCTCGCTGATGTTGACTGGATGAACTCTGTAGGACTCGGGATGTTGATTTCTGCATTAACAACTGTTAAAAATGCCGGCGGTAGACTTGTACTTGCAAATATTACTAAAATTGAATCAATCCTGACAATCACACGCCTGATTTCCGTATTTGAACATTATGATTCACGCGAAGAAGCAGTAAAATCGTTTTAAAAGAATAATTTCATACTAAATTCGCAACCCCACATTAAGTGGGGTTTTTTATTGCAATAAAATAAAATGAAACCGACAAAAAAAACTCACGTACTAAGAAATTAGTTGAAACAGACAGACAAAAGGTAAACCATGAATATTAAAGTAATTGCAAGTTGTACGATATGTTTGGGAATATATCTGATTCCTGCTTGCGGTAATCTCATGGCTCAGGAATTCAGACCTCAGTTTAAACCGACTCTTCATGTACCTAAAGTTTCTCAATCGATCAAAGTTGATGGAAAACTCAACGAAGCTGTGTGGAAAAATGCAGCTGTTGCTGAAAATTTTGCTGAAACATCCCCCGGTGATCAAACAAAACCGGGAGTTGATTCCAAAGCTTTGATCATGTACGATGAACATAACTTATATGTTGCGCTTATCGCTTATGATGACCCGTCAACGATACGAACATCATATTCCGATCGTGATAATATCTTCCGGGATGATTATTTCGGTATCATGCTTGATACATATGGAGATCAGACCTGGGGATACGAATTTTTTGTAAACCCATACGGCATACAAGGTGATTTACGTACAACCACAAACTCCGGTGAAGATGGGTCGTTTGATGTTGTATGGGAATCTATCGGTATCGTAACCGACTCCGGTTATCAGGTTGAAATTGCGATACCGTTTGCTTCACTGCGCTTTCCCGATAAAGAAGTGCAAACATGGCGGGTAAATTTCTGGCGTGACCATCAAAGAGATCTCCGTAGAAAATATGCCTGGGCAGCAACAGACCGTGACCTTGGCTGTTTTCTCTGCAACTGGGGATATTTAACCGGTATAGAAAATATCAAATCGGGAAAGAACATTGAGATAATCCCGAATCTCGTCACAACCCGTGCCGGACAAAGATTAGAGTCGAAAGATCCCTCATCACCATTTGAATATGATGATCCGGAAGCTGATATCTCGGTAAACGCCAGATATGGGTTAACCTCAAACTCATCTTTGGAACTTGCTTTGAATCCTGACTTCTCTCAGGTTGAATCAGACCAGACGCAAATCGACATCAACTCTACATTCGGACTGTTTTACCCCGAACGGAGACCTTTCTTTCAGGAAGGTAGCGAGATGTTCGATACCTGGATATCGGCTATCTATACCCGATCGATAAATGATCCATCGGTTTCGACAAAGTTCACCGGTCAGTTCGGACGGCTTGGAGTAGCATATTTATTTGCTATTGATGAAACATCACCAATTTTAGTTCCTTTAAGACAACAATCGAGATTTGCCATTGCTGAAAATTCAACTGTAAATATTTTTCGTGCAAGGCAGACATTTGGTCAGGATTCGCATCTCGGATTTACTTTTACCGACAGACGGTATGATGATTTTGGAGATAACGAGATGCATCAAGGCGGTTCCGGGACAACGTTCGGTTTTG
>QQUK01000305.1 GCA_008501655.1 Calditrichota bacterium | reverse complement strand
AAATGTATAAGCTTGTTCTGCTGTATCTGGGGATTCATCAATTACCATAGCGGTAAAGGAAACCATCTGTGCAGATGGAACGACACCTTCCAGAAGTCCCGTTGAGGACATCGTTAAACCGGATCCGCTTAAGTCACCGTTTTTATCCGACCAGGTCAAAACACCGTTTCCGTTTGTAGCAGTCAGCTGCTGGTTTATAAGCATACCTTCAGTCCAGTCAGGAAGTGAAGTCTCTACTATCTCCATAGCAGCCGATGTCTGACACTGGGTACCGGAAATACGAACATCATCAATATTCCAACCGCAGTATCTCCAACCACCATCGGTTGTCCCCATGGTAAATCGGACATAGACCGTGGACTCACCATCAGCAATAGCAGAAATATCAATTGTATGTTCCGTCCAGGAATCATCTGCAATAGTCTGTTCATTCTCCCAGACCGTTGTCCATGAAGACCCGTTTGTACTTACCCGAATGTAGGCATGGTCATAAGCCGGTTGTTCCACACCGAGCCATCTCCAAAATGTAAGTGATGACGCACCGATAGTCGAACAATCGATTGCAGGTGAAGTAACATGATACTCAGGCATCGAGTTTGCATAGTCACCGCTTAGGTTATATCCCATAACATTAGGTCCAACCGTACCGGTTGTCGGATCAGGATTACCATACTCACCTCCGCCGCCGGAAGGAATCCCTCTTCCCCAGGCTCCACCGGAGATTGTCCAACCCATATCAGATTCAAAATCATCTTCAAAAATTGTAAACACTCCTGTTGCCGGGATAGCTTTGTATGGGTTTGAAGAGGAAGCATCATATATCAAAATATTCGGATCGGTAAGCTCTGCTGAGAAATAAAATTCCATGACATCACCGCATTCTCTTGCGGGAAGCGTTGCAGTATAATTATTCGGAGTTGTTTCAGTCATTGCCTGACCCTGATAAACACGCCCATTGACTGATATATAAATCTGACCGGTACCTGAAACAGGAACACCGCCAAGGGAACCACTGACAACAACATCAAAAGTCTCTTCGATACCCGGTGAGGTAGTTTTTGGGATTCCGCTGGGGAAACTAAAAACGATTGAAGGGGTCGGGGTGGAAACACCAACAGCATTCCATGCCTGAGCTACTTCCCATTCCCAGTTTCCTGAAGGATCTAAATCATGTGCGGCAGATATAGTACCAATAGCTGCTTCATGATAATTGGTTCCTGAGTTCCAATAATATGCATTAGCCCGGAATGCAATCTGCATCGCTGTATCATAATTTAAACCGTTTACAGTAACACCATTATGAATACCACCGTCGGAAAGAAGTGAATACCATTTATTACCGACTGATGAATTTGTATGCACACCGCAATAATCATTCCAGTAAGAAGGTGAACATCCCACAACATCAATCCAATACGGGTCACCGGTACCATAAGTATCTGGGTCACCTTTGGAATGCGGGTCTTCCATATCACGGAAGCCTTCACCGGTCAATCTGCCGTTTTCACCCATCTGCCAATCCGGAGTGTCGATCGTATCATGGGCCCACTCAAATGCAGCACCAATCATATCTGAGAACGATTCGTTTAATGCACCCGATTCAAGCTGGTAGACAAGTCCGGAAGTTGTCTCAGTTATAGCATGTCCCCATTCGTGTGCAATAACATCAGGACATCCGGCAAGAGAACGCCATCCGGTTCCCCAGGACCATATTACTATCTGGGAACCGTTCCAATAAGCGTTATTATCACCTTCAGCGGAGTAGTTTACCGATGTATTCATTGTAGCACCATTATCATTATAACTGTTACGTCCGAATTCACGAAGAACCCAGTCATAAAAAAGGGCTGAATACATATGACCATCAACAGCCGGAGAAATTGTTGTACCCGACCATGAGTTATCGGCATCGGTTGCTACAGTTCCGGGAAGTGATGTTGTCGCAAGATATGTTCTGATAACGGAACTTGCTCCCATCAAACCGCCATGACCATGAATGTCATTGTTTGCCCGACGAGTATAATCTATCATTTCAAAAGTTGAACCGTTATCCCAGGTATCAATATGATTATAAAAAACGCCCATTACGCCGGTTCCGGAACCGACAGCCTCGGCATTCATAATTCTGTTTGCTTTAAAAACGATATCACCGGTATGGGCATCAATCAGATATTCCCATCGTCCCATTGGAACATCGGAAAATATGAAAAAACGCCAGCAGAGATAGGTCTCTTTCTCCCACGGAAAGACGACAAGCTCTGCATCACCGGGAGTACCTTCACCAAAATCAACAAGCAAATCATCCTGAGCACGACTGATTGCTAGTGATGATGTGATATCCGGTTTTGTATCTAATTCTTTAATAGGAGTATATGTACCGTTCACTGTTTTAAGAATACCGTCATTAGTAAAATGAACCGTCATATCACCACCGATGACTTTCAGCCCATCATACTGCTGCTGCACCCGAAGATGACTCATACCTATACGGTCAACTTCGATTTTTCCAAAACTTAACTCTTCGGCGGGGTTATTCATTTTATAAAAAGAGCCATACTCATTAAAATAATCCAATGCTGCCGCTGATTCGAATCCTTTGGCAATCTTGGTTCGGAATTCCCCGGATACATATGTAGGGACTCCATTATCGTTTTCATGGTAGAGTGTGACTTTGTTTGTTTCTTGAAACTGCTGATTCCCCGCTGCACCAAACGATGATGCAGTAACCAACAGGATAACTGCTGCTGCGGTAAAGAATTTGTTCATTTGTCCTCCGGATCGTACAAAGATATAATTTCTTTGAAGTACGTGTTGATCTACATTTAACAAGTTAGAAGTAAGATAAAGAAATTATACAATTTGTCAATGATTGAACAGAAAGCAAATTGTAAAAAGAGGACTTGCGAGGTCAAATTTTAGTAGCACTGCTTAAAATCTTATCATCGATTTTTATTCCGGCACCATCAACAACCATCGTATTGATTTCGTATTTGAATTTTGAACCGTCCTTGCTCAAATTCACCATCACCCCATAACGGGCAAAGTCTTTTCCGGTACTGACTGTTAATACTTTCGCACCGCCAACACCTTTGAGTATCTTGGCAAGTGAACCAATTTCACCTGAAGGATTATATACGACATGGTATCCGCTTAAATCATCCCCTAACGCTGCCTGAGAAATCTCAAGAGTTTTTGATGAACCTGCAGAAAGTTCTTCAAGAGATGATTTAACCGGGGAGTCGCCAACGACACAAACTTTGACCGCCCCTTCACCGGGTCCGGCACCACTTGGCCAGGTTGTTGTAGAGACTAAATCGACAATAGATTGTGCAACAGCTTTGGCATCAGAAGCCGCCACTTGCGCATACGTTGAAGATAAAAACAAAAATAGTATCAGTGATGTTAAAAATGTTCTTTTCATGATTTTTCCCAATCTATCTCGAAATATAATCATAGTTTAAAATAACCCATATAGGTGCTTTATACAAGTATTAATCTGTAATACCCGCTTTGTATTATTAATTCGGACAGGATTTGAGAATCTATAGCATAAAATTGACTAA
>QQUK01000275.1 GCA_008501655.1 Calditrichota bacterium | reverse complement strand
CTCCTGAATAAAAGCACTTAAACCGGCTAAAGTACCGGTTGTGACCTTTTCAGTTTTTGCTGTACCATCTTTTTGAGTATCATACGATATAGCACAATTATTAATATCATTTACCGTTCCATAAGGAAGTACTGATGGCGGAGCACTTAAGGAATCATACATCGTCTCAAGCTCAGCCGCCGCAATATCCAGCCCGGCTTCAGCAGCATAAAACGCCTGAGTCGACTGAAGATGATTGCTGGTTATTGATATCTCATCATCTGAAGATGACATTACTGCTAAACCGATGAGGGTCAACATCCCAACTAAAATTAACGCAAGTAACGCTGCTACGCCCGATTCTGATTTTAATTTCTTAACTACCGACATCTATATTCTCCCATTAAATTCCAACGTTGCGTAGATAGACTGAAGTTGAAAAAGTACGGTCACGGTAATTTTCAATGCCTGCATCATCAACTTCAGGCGTATTCGAACGACCGGATAATGCTATTTGTACTTCTCTGATATTTTCAGCTACGGTAGGTGCATTAAGTGTTGTTCCGTTTTTCATAACATATTGAAATTGTAAATCTGTAATGTTTTCAGCATATACCTGAGGAGTATCACCCATAACCTGAATCATCAGCTTTGGATGGTCTGGGTCTGTTGTATTGTCAATAAAGAACTTTACAAATGACATAGCAAATATTAGAGCATTTGCATCATACCTTCTGGATAATGACATAGTATTATGCTGTAAATGGAAAGCAGCTGATTGAACATGGGTGATTTCAAACCATTCACCTTTTGCGGAATCAGCATCATAAATAAATACCCACTGACCGTCATAAAAACAGGAGATATCAGTACCGCATTTTAACTCCGAAGAAGGCTGAGGCATCGGTGCAGAGAGATAAGTATCACAGCCGGAATTATGATATACTAATACAATAGTGTCCGGGTTTGTATCATAAGCTTCGATTGCATTTAATCCTAAAGGAAGTTCATAACCGGCCATTCGGATATGCCGTGAAATCTCATCAATAGATGATCTTGCATTCTGCTGTATGTCGGTGATATCTTCCTGAGTTATGTAATTTTTATGCTGTGTAATATACAGCTTAAATATTGAAGTAGTAATAACTCCCGTTATTACCAAAGCAATCATCACTTCAATAAGAGACATACCTATTTGGTTTTTCAGTTTTGTTTTCATCATAATTTTCACCTATAATGAATCTGTTTTTATATAAGAGGTTAATTCATTCGTTACCTGGTCACCTTTTATATTTTCATAGGTGACAGCAACAATGACTTTTCTCAGGTGATTATCCGCATTTGTAACTTTCCAGACTCTGGAAACACCCGAAGCAGTATCAGTACCGCTATAAGACGAAGAAAGACCGGGGATATTACGTAACTGTTCCATCTTCTCCTGCATCAATTGTGTCGCAATTGTTGTTTTATTGGACCAGTCATTTCCATCAAGAGCTACCATCGCCATATTTAATAGAACGAGCAGAGACATACTCAGTATTATCATGGCTACAAGCACTTCAAGAATTGTAAGTCCTTTTTGATTCATTTTTTTTGATATTTTCATATTTGTTTCCTTTATATTCTCAGAAATAGACATGAAAATTTCATTCCAAACGAATACAATTCTTTAAATTTCCACGATTAAATATCATTAACGACTGTTAACCAACTGGTTACGATTGATTTTTAATTTGCATTTAACACCTTTTCTTACAATTTTAAATCGAATGAGTCGATTATCCGGATAAGTACACCCGTATTGACCGATAACTTATTGGAAACTTCCTATACTTTTTGAGGTTATACCAGTAATAGAAAAAGACTTAATTGTTACGTATATTTACAGTAAATATTACTGAATAAGGAGTTACTGATGGCAACTGCCTCAGAAGTTTTTGTAAAAGCCCTGGAAAATGAACATACCGAGTATATCTTTGGAGTTCCAGGCGAAGAAAATATAGACTTTCTTGAATCATTATCTAAATCTACTATACAATTTATACTTACCCGCCACGAACAGGGTGCCGGCTTTATGGCGGATGTTTACGGACGGCTTACTGGTAAAACAGGCGTCTGTCTTGCCACAATCGGACCGGGAGCAACAAACCTGCTCACCGCTATCGCTGATGCAAATCTCGACCGTTCACCCGTTTTAGCTATTACCGCGCAGGCTGATACAAAACGGATGCATAAAGAATCCCACCAGTACATTGATATCGTCTCAATGTTCCGTCCTGTTACAAAATGGAACACTTCCATAAGTAGTCCGGACATTGTCGCAGAAGCTGTTCGAAAAGCATTCAAAATCGCCGAATCGGAAAAACCGGGAGCTACTCATCTCGAATTCCCCGAAGATGTCGCCGAGGAAATTTGCAAAAAACCTGAATATTTTGAAATCCGAAAAGTCCGCCGACCGGCTCCTGATCACAAAGCGGTCAATACAGCTATTGAACTCTTAAAAAAAGCTAAAAAACCACTTATCTTAGCCGGTAACGGAGCTATCAGAAAAAGAGCGACCAAACAACTCAGGATATTACTGGAAAAAACTAATATTGCTGTCTGCAATACTTTCATGGCAAAAGGTGCCGCCGGATATCAATACGAAAACAATCTTTTTACTATCGGTCTGCAATCAAGAGACCATGTTACCTGTGCCCTTGAAGAAGCCGATCTGATAATCTCCATCGGTTACGACATCGTTGAATACTCGCCCCAGTTCTGGAATCCGGAAGGGGATAAAACAATTATCCATATCGACTTTGAACAGGCTGAGGTCGACTACTGGTATCACCCGACTGTTGAACTTGTCGGAGATATAGCTTCGACACTCTGGGAACTTAATGAAAAAATTGATGATTCTTTTCAAAAGGGGCTCGGAAAATTTGCAGCCAAACACCGCAAACTGTTAATAGAAGAGATTCATGAATACGACGACGATACCTCTTTCCCGATCAAACCTCAGAAAATTCTTCATGACATCCGGGAAGTCTTAGACGACACCGATATTCTCATATCAGATGTCGGTGCCCATAAAATGTGGATAGCGCGAATGTTTGTCGCCCATGAACCGAATACCTGCATAATCTCAAATGGTTTTGCATCAATGGGAATTGCGTTACCAGGAGGTATCGCAGCAAAACTTGTCTTTCCGGAAAGAAAGATTCTCACTGTCTCCGGTGACGGTGGTTTCCTGATGAATCTGCAGGAACTCGAAACAGCCGTCAGACTGAAAACCCCGACCGTAAACATGATTTGGACCGACAATACTTTCGGACTTATCGAATGGAAACAGCAAAATAAATATGGTCACGCTTTCGGAACACAGTTTAACAATCCTGACTGGGTTCAGCTTGCCGAATCTTTTGGTGCTGTTGGTATCAAAGTAAATGAAGGGGACGACTTAAGAGAAATCCTGACCAGAGCATTTAAGGAAGACAAACCGGTTGTCATCGACTGCCCCGTTGATTATTCTGAAAATATCAAACTCACTAAAAGATTAGGACAGCTTGTCTGCCCGATATAAATTTACAAGGAAGACAAATAGTGAG
>QQUK01000069.1 GCA_008501655.1 Calditrichota bacterium | reverse complement strand
AAGTCCGTAAATATCAGCAAGATGCCGTGAAGCTAACATTGGAACAAGATGTGCAGCAATCATCTGAGCCTCTTCTTCGGTTCCTAAAAACGGAGGCATGTTACCTCGCATCACACCGGTCCCCATGATTGACTGTGCGATAAATGTTTCATCAGTACCGTCAAAGTGTGGTTTGAGAGCTTTGTAGCCGTCTATCGTATGACAGGAACGGCAAGCCCTCCGAAAGAGGTCGGCTCCATCGTCACCCGTTCTAAATTCAATTGAAGGAAGAAGTCCTTCGTTTTGATATGTTTCAGCTTTAGCAAGTTCAATTCCGTTAGCATACATGTAATTAGTCACAACATACGGTTTTCGTACCGCTTCGCGGACAAATTCATATTCACCAAACCAGCTTAAAGCAAACAGCATGGCAATAACACCAATAACAATATTGTATCTTTTGGGAATCAACAATCCAAAGAGTATCAGGGTTATCCCAAGCAAAGCTGCATTTATAAATGTTGCGTTCATTGCACCGACCGGCAGAGTGACCGATTCTTTGGCAGCGTCGACAAGTTCAACCGGTATCATATCGATATACCAGAAGAGAGTCGGAATCATGATCACC
Source organism: Calditrichota bacterium (assembly GCA_008501655.1). Taxonomy (GTDB): domain Bacteria; phylum Zixibacteria; class MSB-5A5; order GN15; family FEB-12; genus QQUK01. Next base: position 2,975 of record QQUK01000069.1, on the reverse strand, counting down.
AAACCGGCAAGTCCCCAGATTGCATTTGAACGAACCAATCGTTTTTTGAAATCGAGATTTTTTTCCCGCGATGCAACCAGCAATGCATAGACGCCGGCAAGCATGATACAGATTCCGGTACGCAGCCAGAGCGATGACCAGAAGGTCGGGTTGAAAAATCCATCCCAGAAGTTTCCGGTTGCCAGCCAGTCACCGGGGGAGAGCATGAATGTGATAATACCGTTGATGATAAATAGTGACATCCAGGCGGCGATGAAATAAATCCATCCGATAATCAAATGGTTTTTTGCCGAAAGACGGTTCCATCCATAGAAATACAAAATGACAGCTGTTATTTCCATGATAAAAAATGTCCATTCAGATGCCCATCCCCATACATAGTTGTGGATGAGAACTTCAGTTCCAGCCGGATTGAGCAGTCCGATAATAAACCAGATTCCAACACCGGATAAAGCACCAAATACAACCGTGACTAAAAGAAAAAATTTGGAGAGTTTCTGCAAAAACTGAAGCATCAGTTCATCATTCTTTTTACGGGCGAATGTTTCAGCAACAACAAGATACAATCCGCCACCAATCGCAAAGTGCGACACAAAGACATGAAGAATAGCAATGATTGCCATTAAAACCCCATAGCCGATCTGCACATCCCAAAATGGGTAACTCATATTTTACACCTCTATTTGTTTACATTTGCTAACCTCATTATTAAGCAATACGATGTTTGAGGCAAGTATAATTGTGAAAGAATTAACAAAATATTATGTACTAACCTGATTTTTTATTAAATTATATCTTTATTACGAGGTAGATTTAAAGAAATTAGAAATGAGGATATTTTGGAAGAAATTACACTAAGCATTGGACAAAAGTATAAATTAAAAGGTAATATTTTTACAAAAAATTATACTATTGTCTACACAGGTATGATATCAGAGGACAGATTTTCTCTTGGAATAATTTTTTCTGAAGGATATCAAGCTTTATCCTACAATCTGTTTTTTAAAACGAAAGTTCGAAATATTGACCTTGAACATGCTGTTCTTGATATCTTTCATATAGACGATCATTCCTTACGCTGCCGCATTACAAAAAAATAGCAGGATAAGAATATATCCTGCTTTAAGTTTTTTTGCTAAAACGAATTAGAATGACCAGTTTACAATCGGAAACACCGGAAACTGCCCGTTCTGCTTTATAATATTGACCAGCCCAATTTGTAGTCCGTTCATATTGTGTGCATAGTTTACAATTCCAAGCTGAAAACCGGAGCAATTGTGTGCGATATTTACAAATCCGGATTGGAATCCTTCGAAATTACCTTTGACATTGTTGACAAAACCATCCTGCCAGCCGACAAAACTATCTTCAGTCAAATTGATAAATCCCCATCCGAGTCCTTTGGATACACCAGTAGTGGTATGGTTTACAAGTCCCCAGTCGAGACCGGAGACAGATCTGTTTTTTCCGTATAGCAGATTAATCCTAACACCTGCGATTTCCGTATTCTCGTTAAATATCTGAATCGGGTTGAGAAGAGCTACCTGAATTGGTTTTGCTTCCTGCGCCGAACTGGCTGCAGCCAGGATTATTATAATCAAGAGCGTAAGTAAGATTTTTTTATGCATTACATTCCCTTAAGTTAAATTGTTATCATTTTAAATAAAATTAAAAATGATAATGAATCAAGTATTAAAGATTAGCAATTAAGATTTTTTAGTTGATCATTGGCTGTAAAAAAACGACGGACGGTCATTTCTACAGTCACAACCGATGTCACCGTGACCGCAAACAGAATCATGTACATGACGATAATCTGGAGCAAGACTGCATCGAGCGGTTCGGCTCCGGCTAAAATCATACCGGTCATCGCACCGGGTAGAGCAACGATTCCAATTGTCTTTAGTGAGTTAAGAATAGCAATCATACCGGTAACAGTTGATGATTTGATATATTTTTTTGATGCTGTCCGCCATGTTTTTCCAAGAGCAAGCGATGTTTCGATAGCAAGTCTATGAGAGCTTACATCGGAGCAGATACGGTCGATTGTAAGGGCAGAAGCGTTCATCGAATTTCCGATTATCATACCGCCAAGAGGGATGACATAGCGGGCTTCAAATGAAATTATATCAAAGCCCATCATCAATCCGATAGTCAAAAGCGACCCGGTTGACATTGCCAGCATGACAAGCAGAAAGGAACCTTTGAATCCCTTGACTTTGCTCGATGCTGCCTGAGCACCGACTATTATCATAACAGCAAGGGCAAGCAGAATCAACCAGGGGGATTTCATATCAAAAATAAAATTAAGGGCATACCCGACTGCAATTAATTGAATGAATGCCCGGACTGACCCGATAGCCATATCTTTTTCGGCATCGAGTTTCCAGAATCGGGAAATACCGATTGCTAATAGTGCCAATCCTATAGATATGAATGTTTCGGTATAGCCGGGAGCTGTCATCGCAATTCCTTCGCTTTATATTTTTTACCGAAATCAGTTTTGGGATTGTTCAAAACTTCATCGACTGTTCCGGTTTCTACAAGTTTACCATTTACAAGCAAAAGGGCATTCTGTCCAATGCGGAGAGCCTGTTGTGGATTATGCGTTACAAGAATCGCTGTCAGGTTCTGCTGTTTGACGATTGACAGAATCAATTGTTCGATAGTTTCAGTAATCGATGGGTCGAGAGCTGAAGTCGGTTCGTCCAGTAATATAATATCCGGGTTGGTAACAAGCAATCTTGCCAGGGCAACTCTCTGTTTTTCACCAATGGATAATTTATCTACGTTTTTATCGATGAAATCAGATGTCAGATTTACTGCGTTAAGCAGTTCTGGTATTTTAGCGTCATCTAAACCGGTATCAACATACAAAAAATTATCACGTACTGTTTTTTCAAAGAGATATGGTGACTGAAATAAATAACCGATTTTTGAACGAAGTTCCGATGGTTTTAATGAATTGATATTGG
>QQUK01000107.1 GCA_008501655.1 Calditrichota bacterium | reverse complement strand
TACCGGCAGAGACTAAAGAAGAAACTAAAACAGAAGAATCATCACAGGACCAGGAACAACAGGAAACTTCTGCTCAGCCGGTAACTGAAGAACCGAAAAAACAATTCAGCGGTTTTATTCCGCCTATCGAACAAAAACAAACGGAAGAACCGACGCAGGAATCTTCTCAGGCTCAGGCTGAAGAACCAAAAAGAGAAGACCCGACACCGGAAGAACCTAAACGGGAAGACCCCGGGCATGATGAACCGAAAAGGGAAGACCCAAAACCGGAAGAGCAATCACATCCGCATCAGACAGATGCCCAACCGGCTCATACACAGCAGGTACCGGAAGAGGTAAAAGAAGAATCGCAATCTCATACTCAGCAGACTGAAGAAAAGTCTGAGGTAAAAGAAGAACCGGTCGAACAGAAACCGGAACGACAGGAAGAGGAACCGAAAAAAACTCCACCGCCGCTACCGACTCCGCCGGAACCGATACGCCCCGACCCGGAAATTATCCGCCGGAACCGTGAAGAATATGAACGGAAACAGCGCGAACAACAGCAGCGTCAGCAGAATCAGCAAAATGATTCATCGGGAAATCAGCAGAATAATAATGACAAAAATGACCAGCGGAAAGATTTTCAGAACAATCAGGGAAATAACCGGCCATTTAATCAGCGACAGAATAAAAAATTCAATAAACACCGCAATAACAACCAGCAGAACAACAACCGAAGCTGGGATAAAAATAAATAGTTTTAAAGTATACATAGCAAATTGTAGGTCGGGTTCCGTTGTCTTAAAATCGTTAGATTTAAAAAGCGAGAAACCCGACAAAAAAACTGTCAGGCAGGATGCCTGACAGCACATTTTGAACTTTTTATAAACTTATACATTTAAATCCCTACCAATCAACCTCATACCGAATCAACGAATAGGCAAACTTGTTATGATACTCGCCATTGAAATAATGATGCTGTCTTAACACCCCATCCCGATGAAACCCGAGCGATTCTAAAAGTTTAATCGTTCCGGTATTAAATTCAGCTGTTTCAGCGTATACTTTATTCAAATTCCGGTACATAAAAAGATATTCAATCAAAATCTGCAGAGCTTCAGTAGCATAGTCATTTTTCCGTTCATCCGGGTCGATGAGTATTCCAAGTTCCGCAGAACGGTTGACATCATTGTAATTGAAAAAAGAAACTTTCCCGACCGGCTTGTTCTCTTTGATTGAGATAACTGCAAACGCCTGGGCATACGGAGATTTTTCTGCCTTCTTAAACCGTTCGGTGACTTCAGCAAGATTCATAAACGGTAAAGGATGTACTGTCATCGACTGTGGTTCTGACTGCAAAAACCACATATGATGATTGACAACATCGTCAGCGGTTTCCGCCCGAAGGTATACTTTTTTTCCGACAAGTGACGGTTGAGTTGGAAACGGTTTATCTTTTCCCATATTGTTATCCTTTCAGTTTGTCTGAAAGTTTATCGTACAATTTTATAGATTCTTTGATACAATTGATTGCATCAAGTCTTCCGCGAAGATTATCTATGACGACTTCTTTATTCTCAAGTTTTTTATAATCTTCAAAAAACCGCTGCAGCTCTTTCATGACGTGCGGGGGGAGAGCTGAAATATCATTATACAGATTGTACGCCGGGTCATATTTATGCACGGCGATGATTTTATCATCCTGCCCTTTATCATCCGACATTGAAATCATTCCAATCGGAGCACATTCTACTAAACAGAGCGGTTCAAGTTTTTCCTGACAGAGAACTAAAACATCAAGGGGGTCATTGTCATCACAATATGTCCTCGGAACAAAGCCGTAATTAGCCGGATAATGAACCGAACTGTACAGTACGCGGTCGGCAAGCAACAGACCGGTTTTTTTATCAAGCTCATATTTGTTTTTAGAACCTTTGGGAATTTCGATTATTGAAAAAAATGATTCATCTATATTTTCACCGGGGCTGACATCATGCCAGGGATTACTCATGGTATATTCCTCCTTGCGAAGCTCTGATTTTTCCACAAATATATGGAGCATACATCGACAAGCTCAGTATGACAGTTTAATTGTCAATATCAAGTCACCCTGAGCCCGTCGAAGGGGACTTAATCTATTATCTGATTATACATCTCTGAAAAATGTAAGGCAAACATAAAATCACCCGCCGTGGGGCAGGTCTTTCCGAGAGCTGCCAGCTTCGTAGGTCAGAAGGCGTGCTTCCTGACAATGTCAAGAGCACAGGGCTCTTGACCTACATAATATTCGGTGGGCGGCAGTCGCCCTCGTCTGCCCCTTTAAGTTCTTAGGCAATTATAAAATCAAGTCATCCTGAGCGGAGTCGAAGGAGACTTGGTTTTCAGCCTCGTCAGCTATAATTACTACAAAATCAAATTGACAAACCAATCCGATTTTTGCTTACTGAATGTATGAAAAAGAATTTAATCCTCCTTTTTACTTTAATCGCTCTCTATTTTGGAATAGGTTTTTCCTGTAAAGCTGTCTATGGTGATTCCTACCCGTTTATGCAGGGTGACCATTATTGGGAACCGGACGGAACCGGGGCATGGGTCGCACATGGCAATCCAACAACCGAAATGCCAAATGAGCCCTCAGAACTCCCGCCGTTGATAACATATTATCTGCCTTTTTTTGTCCCCGGATTTGTGCTGTTTCTCTTTTTGTTTACTCCTCTCGGAAAACTGCTTGAGGAGAAAAAAGAAGAAGAAACAGAATCTGATAATTAATTACATTGCCTGGGGAGTTTTATGAGTCGAAAAAAGAAAAAAGCTGAATACGAAAAATATGATGAATCACAATTTATTGGTAAGACAGTTATAATTGGAATAACTTATAAATATAAAAATGATCGACTTTTAGGGCAGGAACAATTCTGGGGAAAGATTGTGGCATTTAATGAAAAAGATGGTTTAAAAGTGGATATGAAACATTCCGGTGAGATTGGATATTTTCCACCTTTTTTTGAACTCATGGAGATTTTAAAACCTGGAGTATACACTTTGAGATCAACAGGTGAGGAAGTTGAAGATCCTGATTACGCTTATAAATTGATTCATAATACCAAAGATCCAGAAGATGTAGAAAAGTGGGCTGAATATAATAAATCAAAAGAACTGTAGGTCGGGTTCCCTGAGTGAGCAACAGTGAGCGAAGAACCCGACAAATTTAAACAAAGATTGCCACGTTTCACAAACCTATCGGTTGTCTCAACTCGCAATGAAGAATTTCTAATTTGTCACACTGAGCTTGTCGAAGTGTGTTCCTAATACCAAGAAGCGCTGGGGGGGTGTTAGATTATTTTAAATACCGAACCGGGTCGGTGAGAGAACCATTAATCGCTGATGCTGCCGTAGTCGCAGGAGAAGCGGTAAAGATTTCATTCTTTGATGCATCAAGTGAACCAAACAGAGACCTGTTTGCCGTTACCAGCGCCCGTTCACCATCAGCAAGCAGAGGGATTGTCGGGTCAAACAAAGAATGTTCACCCGGGAATAAAATAATCGCACCCGCTTCAACCAGGACGCGAATCAAGCCTTTTTTTAGAGCTTCGATATAGACA
>QQUK01000316.1 GCA_008501655.1 Calditrichota bacterium | reverse complement strand
ATGCGGACATCGCCGCAAAAATAGCTAAAATGGATTTAAGACTTTATGAAATCGGCATCTCATATTATGGCAGAACTTATGCTGAAGGTAAAAAAATAGGCTGGAAAGATGGTGTACATGCGATATGGTGTATACTTAAATACAACCTGTTCAGTTAATTGTATTACTTGACATAAAGTAAATACTTAAGCCCATCCCCTTTTTTCGAGTTCTTTTATCTGATAATTCAAGTGCTTTTTTGATTCCATTATCTTCATGTAGAATTCTATATTCAATTGTAAACCTTTTGTTACCAAAACTTTTGGAGTATATCCAAATTTCTTATGAGCATTTGAAATATCCCCTATATACTGAGATATCTCACCTACCCGTTTTTTAGTTATTGATATCTTTGACTTAGAGTCCAGAGATTTGACTATTGTTTTGGCAACATCGAGTATTGTCGTTCCTTTACCTCCGGATAGATTAAATGTATCAGGTGCAATTTTGTCATATTGTTTTATTAATTGTTCAAAACCAGTAACAACATCATCAATGTAAGTAAAGTCGAGTTTTTTATCAGCTCCAAAGACCTTTATATGTCTATTACGAAGTGCATAATATATAAACAAAGGTATCACCCGTTCAGAAATATCATATTTTCCATACACATTTGAAAGCCTGACTATTACCGGCTTTATGCCATAACATTCGCCATATGAATGTATCAAAGCCTCAGCAGCAAATTTTGAAGCTGTATATGGTGACTTGATTTTAGTTACGTGAGTAGAGCTTTCTTTTCTTTTGCCCTTTGATGTTGATTCCCCATATACTTCGCGGGATGAAGCAAATACAAAACGTTTGGTATTGTTCATTCTTGCAAATTCCAATAAATTATGTGTCATCAGATAATTATCCAATGCTTTTTGAGGATCAACTACGAGATCATGTACTCTCGCATGAGCAGCGAGGTGTATTATCAAATCAGGTTTTTGTCCAATTATTCCTTTTGGAATCGGTTTTGTTAAATCATGGAAAACAGTCTTCTTATTAATAGATTCATCCCAAATCGATTTTTTCTTATCAATCAGTGTTAGCTTATATTTTTTAGAAGATTGCAAAGATTTTACTAAAGCAGTACCAACAGTTCCGGATGACCCTGTTATCAATATTGTTTTAATCATAATTTATTTATCCTTATATACATAGCATAATATATAAGTTATAGATGATGAGCCAATTAAAATATTGTTTGATTATATCTGCTTAAAGCCCCAGTCAATAAGTTTGCGTGCTTCACGGAATCTGAGCTTATCTCCCGGAACACCCAAGACGACACAAGTAAGCTTCTCCCCTTTGTTGTTTTTTACTAAAGTTGTCAGACAGTAATCAGCTGCGATGATATAACCGGTTTTACCGGCAAGAACTTTATATTTAGAATGAACTATAAGATTGGTATTCACCATCTGGTATTTTTTATTCTTTTTATTGATGATTTTCACGTAGTAATTCTTTTTCTGCGTGATATTATTAATTGCTTCATATTCATAACTGTAGTGCAGTATCTTTGCTATTTCATGGGCAGTCGAAACATTCCTTTTACTCAGACCGGTTGGCTCGACAAATTTAGTATACTCAAGCCCTAACTCTTTTGCTTTTAGATTCATTTCTACGACAAATTTCTCAATTGTGCCCGAAGTTGCCCTCGCCAAAGCCCTTGCTGCTCTGTTATCAGAACTTAAGAGCGCAGCATGAAGCAGGTCTCTCACCGTTAATTTATATCCCGTCCGAAGTCTCGAACGGGAAGATTTGTAAGCATCCTGTTTGGTAATAGTCATTACTTTGTCGAGATCGACATTGTTGTCAAAAAGAACCATTGCTGTAACAAGTTTCGTAAGTGATGCAATTGCACGTTTTTTATCCGCATTTTTAGCATAGAGAACATTACCATTTGAATAATCCACGAGGAGGGCAGCTTTGAGATTGAGATATGGTCCTTTTTTAACCGTATCAAAATTCAGCTGATAGTTTGTTTCTTTCAGTTCTACAAGAGATTTGCCATCAGCTTCAAGTATATAAACCGTGTTTGCTGAAAAGAATACAAAGACAGCTAACATCAGGAGAACTTTAGGTAATGTTTTCAAATTAAGCATAAACTAATGTTTCACCCATTTAATAATTTCCGGTAATGTTGCCCGTTTTCCGTACATCAATACACCGACCCGAAAAACTTTTGCAGTAAGCCAAACGGTACCTATTACAGTGACAATCATAATAACGACAGCGATATTTGCCTGTAGCAGAATTCCAGAAAACATTGAATAATCTATTACAGAAGGCAAAAGAAAACTGAGCCGCATAACAAGCATAGTAGGCGTAAACACCGGTATATAAGAAAGAACAATAGAAACTACTGAATTGGGTTCTTGTATGATATACATACCGATCATAATCGGTGCCATCAAAAACATAACAATAGGAAACATAAAATTCTGTGCTTCCTTTTCGTTAGTAACGATTGAACCAAGGAGAGCAAACAAAGTAGAGTAAAGTAAAAACCCGGTAACTAAAAAGATTACAAAATAGATAATCAAATAAGGATTAAAGATTATCTTCTCTAAATATCCAGCTGCATCACCGGTGTTTGCGAGCCCTGTAAGGATTGCAATCAAACCCATGAATATCCAGATTAGCACCTGCGTAAGCGTTGCTGCACCAATCCCGAATATTTTCCCCATCATCATCTGAAACGGTGACACCGAGGAAATAAGGACTTCCATTATACGTGAATTCTTCTCATCAATAACAGAACGCATTACCATTTGACCATTACCGAAAATGAGGATATACATCAACATAACAAATATAAGTGCTACAAAATATTTTTGTGTGAAAGAGACAGATTCTCCTTTGATATCTTTAGCAATCAAATCAATTCGACTTGTCATCGCTAACACTGAATCAATAGGGAGATTTATACTGGATTGCTCAAGTCGGATTGATGATATAATACTTGATAGTTCATGTCTAAATCTCTGATAGGAGATTATATTTTCAGACGACGCTACAACATACACTGATGTATCTGAATTTAATACGTCTGATTCGATAACGATATAGTATTTGAGTTGATTGTCCGTTATCAGATTGTTTAACTCAGTCTCTTTTTCTGTAAAATTACTGTTTTCGTCACCAGATAGTTCAATCAAATCATCAATAGCATAGTATGGTGTTTCTGTTTCCTCAATCGTATACTCTTTTAATGATAGTGAAAATTGTTTACCGATTTCGAGTCCGCTTTTGTCAACAATAGCAAGATGTTCAGTTTCAGTCGATTTTTTCTTTGCTAAAAGTGCCGGCCCGACCATAAAAGCTAACAAAATAACCGGAGTTAGGATCAAGCCTATTAAAAATGATTTTTTCTTTACTATCTGAGTATATTCTTGTTTAAACACAATTAAGAATTTAGACATGGGATTCTCCTTTCAGCAACTGGAGTTCAGTCGGGTCAACATTCGCCATGTCGATAAATATATCGTACAATGATGGTTCAACTATATCGAAACGTTTAACTAACACCTGATCGGCAATCGCTTTAAGTAACTTATTTGTA
>QQUK01000182.1 GCA_008501655.1 Calditrichota bacterium | reverse complement strand
CAGAAGCTGAAGGGAAAGTTCTTGGTATCTTAGACGGATACCATTCCCCATATTTTACTCCCGGAGGTGATATGACTCCGAGAATGGCTCTTTTAGGTGCTGGAGGAATTGAATTTGTAGAAGAAATTGCTGAATCTGACACGACAACATATATTGCATTCACCGACCCGAACGAAATTGCTGTCGGGAAGGATATTTATATTAAAAACTGTGTTCAATGTCACGGCGCTGCCGGTCAGGGAGGGATTGGTCCTAATCTGACTGACAATGTTTGGATTCATCCTTATGAATTTACCGGTATTGTGAAATCGGTTAAATATGGATACCCTGCCAAAGGTATGGTAAGTTGGAGAGCGTTTTTAAAGCCGGAAGATATACTGCGTGTCTCAAGTTATGTCGAAACTGAGTTAAAAGGTACAAACGCTCCTAACGGTAAAGCTCCCCAAGGGGAACTTGTAGCAGATTAAGAAAGTTAAAGTATAATGGCTGAAGAGAAGGATAATTTTCGGGATCATATAGCAACTGCAGATAAAAGCGGTAAACGTCTTTGGGTATATCCGACAAAACCGAAAGGTAAATTATACACTTCCCGGACAATTGTATCCTGGTTTCTCTTAGTCATTCTTTTTGGTGTTCCATTCATTAAAATTGATGGTAATCCTCTCTTGATGCTGAATATTATTGAACGGAAGTTTTTTATATTCGGCAACGCCTTTTGGCCGCAGGATTTTCACCTTTTTGTGCTAATTGGAATCGCTCTTGTACTGTTTATAGTTTTATTTACCGCTGTATTCGGAAGGCTCTTTTGCGGGTGGGCTTGTCCCCAGACTATTTTTCTGGAAATGGTCTTTCGAAAAATTGAATATTTTATCGAAGGGAACGCCGGAAGTCAGAGACGCCTTGCAGCCGCCCCTTTATCTGCTGGAAAAATCTTTAAAAAAGGTTCAAAACATCTAATCTTCTTCGGGCTCTCATTTCTGATAGGTAACTTACTACTCGCATATGTTATAGGTTTAGATCAGTTAGTGAAAATTATCACAGACCCGCCGAGTCAACATGTCGGTGGTCTAACTGCAATGATATTGTTCAGCGGACTTTTCTATTTTATCTTTGCCTGGTTCCGCGAGCAGGCTTGCACACTTGTCTGCCCGTATGGAAGATTGCAATCTGTACTTTTAGATGATAACTCGATTGTTATTGCATACGATTATAAACGTGGTGAACCGCGTGGAGCTGTTGAACGCGGACAGGATTTTTCTCAACGGGGACACTGCATCTCATGCGATGCCTGTGTCAAAGTCTGTCCGACCGGAATCGATATCAGAAACGGCACACAACTTGAATGTGTAAACTGTACTGCCTGTATTGATGCCTGCAATAATGTTATGAATAAGCTTTCTCTCCCTAAAGGATTAATAAAATATGCTTCAGGAAATATTATAGAAAAAGGTGATAAATTCCGTATCACCGGAAGAATCATCGGTTATACTGTAGCTTTTACGATACTACTCACGGTAATATCACTTTTATTAATCAATCGAACCGATGTTGAGACTACAATCCTCCGGACTGCCGGTACCCTTTACGAAGAGACTGATGACGGGATGATAAGAAATCTTTATAATCTCTCGATCGTAAATAAAACAACCCATGAACTTCCGATTGAACTTCACTTAAAAGCTCCTGAAGGAACGATAACAGTAGTTGGAACAGATATTACGGTTCCACCGTCCGGGAAAACAGAAACAGTGTTTTTTGTAAATATAGAAAAAGTGCATCTATTCTCACCGAATACGATGATTGCAATTGAAATCGTTTCTAATGGTGAGACATTAGAAGAGATTAAAAGTAATTTTATGGGACCCCGCAAATGACTGTCACAAAAGATAAAACTAACCAGAAACCATCACGATGGGGATTAGGTATCGGACTCCTCTATGGCGGTTTTGTTCTATTCATAATCTCGGTTGTAATTTTTGCAACTTTTCAGGATTTTACGTTAGTGGAAGACAACTACTACCAGAAATCGCTCGCCTATCAATCAAGAATTAACTCTCAGCAAAATGCACAAACGCTTTCTGTTAAACCGAGCTGTATCGTTGACAAGACTACTAAACAAATCCTGCTTTCATTCCCATCAGACATACTTTCTTCAGATGTGACCGGAACAGTTCTGTTCTTCAGAGCATCTGACAGTAAGCATGATAAGCTGGTAAATTTAGTGTTCGATGAGAACGGATCTATGGCGATACCCCTTGACGGTTTTATCACCGGAAACTGGAAAGTACAATTGCAGTGGCGGTCTCAAGACAAAGATTATTATATCGAACAACTCTTAACTATATAATTATTGAGGTAGTATGGAAATCTGGACGGCGTTTCTTTTTGGATTATTAGGGAGCTTTCATTGTGTTGGTATGTGCGGACCTATTGTTTTGGCACTTCCTTCACAGCAACCAACAAAACTCACCTATTTTCTCAGCCGTATAGTGTACAATTTTGGAAGAGTAATCACTTATTCATTAATGGGGATTATCATTGGTTTTATTGGTCAATCTATTTCGCTTGCCGGATATCAAAATTATCTTTCGGTATCAATGGGTATCTTAATATTAATTATGGTGCTTATTCCTACCGGGTATCTGAATAAAATATTTCCATTTGTCCCGTTTGATAAGTTTACTTCGATTATTAAGAAATATTGGGGTAAATTATTCGGTAAATCAAAAATCTCATCACTTTTTTTAATCGGAATTTTGAACGGCTTTTTACCTTGCGGGTTTGTATATATCGCTCTTGCCGGAGCTGCGTCAACCGGTTCAATTTTTAACAGCTGGTTGTATATGGTTCTTTTTGGTATTGGTACGATTCCAATTATGCTGGTAACTTCATTTGCAGGAAAACTGATCAGTTCCAATCTGAAATCGACATTTAACAAGCTTATTCCAATTGGCGGGGTTGTCTTGGCTGTTCTTATAATTTTACGGGGATTATCTTTAGGAATTCCGTATATCAGTCCTAAGATTTCAGTGGAGAAATCAACCGGTGAGCAGAAAGTTGAATGTTGTCACCCGGCTGATAGTACTAAAAAATAAACGATGGTAGATGGAGTGAGCACTCCTCCATCTACCATCAATTATAAAAGTTGCAGAAACCTATACCCTTTAAACCCTAAGCTTCGCAAACTAATTTACATATATTAAACTCTCTAGTTTCCTGGTTGCAACATATCCTGTAGACCCTCTACACATTTATATATATCAATTTCCGTGCCAAAATCTTTCCGGGCCGAGCAAATCTATCTTGTTAATTGATACAGTATTACAGCTCCCCTGAAACTCTTAATAACCTTGCGAGGTTATTAATACTATAAATCTATCTTTATTTAGAGGTGATTTTTACCTAATAAGAGATATTGAGCTCAATAATTAATTTTCGAAGGTTGGCAGCATCGACTGATAATTCCCGTGCAGCAGCGGACATATTTCCATCAAATTTATCAAGTTTTTTGATAATCAGCCTTTTTTTGAATTCTCTTGTCTGCTCTTTTAAAGAGAGATTTGAATTTGAAACTTCAACTTTATACTTCAGATATTTTTCGACATTTTCTTTACTGATATAGTCTGAAGGTGTCATATCAATCAATGACTGGACTGTATCCTGAAGTTGTCTGACATTTCCCGGCCAATCAAAATCAATGAGAAGATTGCGTGCTTCCTGATCGAACAGTTTTCGATTCAAGTTGTTAGCTTGCGTATGTAACTCAGAGAAATAATCTATTAAGAGTGGAATATCTTCAGCCCGGCTCCTGAGCTCAGGTAACTCAATAATAATTCCTTTCAGACGGTAATAGAGATCATCACGGAATTTCTTCTCATCAACCATCTGTACCAGATTGTGATGTGTTGCACAGATCAAACGAACATCAACATTGATTATTTTCGATGAACCTACCCTGCTCATCTCCCCTAATTCAAGGACCCTTAAGATCTTTGCCTGAGTACTAAAATCAAGATCCCCTATTTCATCCAAAAAGACCGTACCTTTATCTGCATATTCAAAAGTCCCAACCCTATCTTCTGTCGCACCGGTATAAGCTCCTTTGACATGACCGAATAATTCTGACTTGACCAGATCAGAGGACTTGTCATGACAACTAAAGACTTTAAACACGTTTTTAGCTCGTAAAGAACGATTATGTATTGCCTGAGCTACAAGTTCTTTACCTGTTCCGGTCGGTCCCAGAATCATTACTTTACTGTTTCCTTTGGAAACCTGTTCAATTCTCTGATAAATATTAAGCATCACTTGCGTATTACCAACCATTTTATACTCTTTACGTGCAAGCTCTATAAGTTCTTCTTTTGATGAATTCAGTTTGTGGGAGAAAACAGCTTTTCGAACCGATTCAATAAGCCTTGTCGGTCGCTCATTCTTTCCGATATAATCAAACGGATTGAGTTCATTTTTAATTTTATCTTCTGAATATTCGCCGGGATAACCGGTATTAAAGATTATCGGAATAGATGAATCAATTTTATTAATTTCTGCAGCTGTTTCAAGACCATCCATTTTTTCCATCTTTATATCTAATACAATTGTATTGATATCACATTCCGATTTCACAAAAGCAACGGCATCCGAACCTGATGAAGCTGTAATAATATCATATTCATCAACAAACATCTCATACAGTGCCTCAAGCACCAGCGGATCATCATCGACTATAAGTAGCTTACCTTGTTTTGTCATTCTGTTATCTATTCAATGGTTCAATGGTTCAATGGTTCAATGGTTCAATGGTTCAATGGGTAATAATATAACAAATTCAGTATTCTTGTCAATCGTCGCCTGTAAGGTCAATTCTCCTTTGTATATTTCTATTATTTTTTTACAGATTGCCAACCCTAAACCTGTTCCACTTTTAGGTTTTGTGGAATAAAACGGGTCAAAAATCTTCTCTCGAATATCCTCCGGAATAGGGACACCATTATTGCGCAAAATTATTTTATGATATGATCCGTTTCTTTTTGCAGAAACTTCTATTATTTTTTCGTCATTTTCAAATGAATCGACGGCATTTGACATGATATTATACAGAAGGCTATACAAATGATTTTCATGAATATTCAGAACGACACGGTCATCAATGTCTACTATAAATTTTACATCATTAACTTTATGTTCATATTTAAATCTATTGATATAAGCTTCAACATAGTTAGCAAAATTAATTTCATTCATTTCCTGTTGTGTTTCAAGCTTTGAAAATTCAGTAACAAGTTCAGTCATATGAATTGCCCGGGTGACTGCTTTGTCCGTAAGATTTATAAGCTTCAAATTTCTTTCAACTTCATCGATATTTTTTTCAGCCAGTCTCTGTTTTAATTTATCAATTGACGAAACTGCCGGAAAGAGTGAGTTATAGATTTCATGTGCAACACCGCCTGCAATCTCCTTGATTTGAGAATATCGTTCTTTTTGCATCCTGAAGAGTTCCTGTTCTGCTTTCTTTTTGGCAGAAATATCAAAAGCGGTACCAAGAATTGATTTTTCTCCGTTGTAATCAATAAGTCCCCCGGTAACTATTACCCAGACTTCCTCACCGTTTTTGTTCAGGATTGGTGTTTCATAACTCGGCACATCAGCACCGTTCATTCTTGTATTTCCTTTTTGAATTACCATCTCTTTGTATTTGGGATCAAAAATATCATACAGAGACATCTGTTTTAACTCTTCATAAGTGTATCCGCAAAGGCGCAATGCTTCCGGATTCACATATTTTATCCGGCCGTCTGTATGAATAAATATGGCAGCTGATGTTTTTTCAGCAAAAGTTCTGAATTTTTCTTCCGATTCTTTTAAATTAGCTATCGCTTTGTTACGCTCGGTAACATCGGCAAACATATTAACAACATATTCAAATTCATTATTGTCATTCATCAAAGGAAACATCATCATTTCTATTGTCAATGGATTGTCCGGAAATTCCGGATTGATGTCATGTGTGTTGTATTGCATTGGCGGAAATGAAATAGACTCCCCTTTAGCTAATTTTGATTTTAAAGTATCCATATCATATACTTCAGACGCTATAGGATCAGTATAAAAATTATAATCAGGAGGTGGTGGTATTTTAAAAAGATCCAAAAATGCTTTATTCCCTCTTAAATACTGACCATTTGCCGTAGCAATTGTAATCGGATAAGGATTTAAATCTATAATATTGTTAAGAGTTTTTCTTTCTCTGGCAAGTTCTCTTTCAATGCGTTTCTTCTCGGTTATATTTTCATACATATGAATAACAAATTCGAGATTATTATTTTCATTCATGATAGGGAAAGAAATAATATGAAGAATCATCGGATTATCGGGAAGGGAAGGGTCAAGTTTATTCGTATTGTATTCCAAATCATTAAAATGATATGTATCACCTTGATGAATTGTATTCTTAAATTCTTCTGCTACCCCAAGCTTGTCAATTATTTTGTCATCAAAAATAGAATAATCTGCCGAAGGGACAGCTTTGAAAAGGTCATTAAATACTTTATTTGCCTGATAATATCTGCCAAATCTATCAAAAATACATATTGCATACGGATTAAGTTCAATCACCTGCTGTAAAGTCTGCTGTTCTTTTTGAAGAGCAAGTTCAGTATATTTCTTTTCGGTGATATCGATATCGATTCCTTCAATATATGTAATACTTCCGGTATTATCTTTTACAGCTTTAATAGAGCCAAGCACCCATTGAACGGGCATTTCCCGTTTCGTCATGTGCACTTCCACATCATCTATTTTACCGGTTTTATGCAATTCCGACATAATTTTATCATGATCCTGTTTAGTCATATTATCAAACAGTTTATCTTTCTCCATCATCTCTTCCGGTGATTCATACCCGTACATTGATGCCATTTTTTTGTTAATCGAAAGATATGTTCCGTCCGGTTTGGTCCGATATATTCCAACCGGTAAATTTTCAAGCAGAGATCTGTATTTTTCTTCTGATTCCGAGAGTGCGATTTCATATTTTTTTCGTTTGGTGATATCTTCGGTGAGTATAACAACTTTTTCAACAGAACCGTTTTCATCGGTAATAGAATAAAAATAATGTGAAATCCATTTTTCATTCTGTTTATTATCGATTACTTTAATTTCCGGTATATGCAGTTGACCGCCTTTGGTATAAACTTTTTTTACTTCCTGCTTCCAGTCTCTGAGATAATCATCCCTATCATCGAATTGTAGTTTTTCCCTTTCCCGCTCAAGATAGTCGGTTAGATTTTCATCAGTAATATGCCAGAAAGAGTACCACGCCTGATTATATTTTAAAAGTTTGCCGTTTTTATCCCGAACTGAAATACCTATAGGGGACTGTTCGATAACAGTGGCATTCAGTTTTTCAACAGCAGAGGATTCGACAACTTTTTGCCTGAGGGTTGACTGAATAATTCTTCGCTCCCGAAACAATACTGTTACCAGTACAATAAGAATGATTAAAAGAATAATCATTATTTGCAAAAGATATTCACTCCCGAATGCAATTAATGGAATCAACATAAAATTAACCTGATCAATAATAAAGCTCATTATATAACATAACTAATTTTATAAAAAAATCAAACAGGGAGAAATCAGGTGATGTTTCGATACTCATCAATTCAGGAAACAATTCCGGTGTAAAAGCATTATAGAGTATATAGCACTATTTTATCTAATATTTCGATAATTTGTTGCTATTAGAGGGAGAAGTTTATATATTTTGGATTGGATTTTAAACTGTATTTTTAAGATTATCATATAATGAAATAACTCTTTTGGAGGTTATAAATGTCTGAAGTACTTGGAATTAGAGGATATGACTTTATCGAGTTTTACGTCGGTTCGGCAAAAATGGTTGCATACTGGTATGCCAAAGCGATGGGACTTGAGATAACCGGTTATGCCGGGCCGGAAACAGGAATCAGAGACCGGGTATCCTACTATCTGACCAAAAATAATGTTAAATTTGTCATCACATCCCCTGTCCAGCCTAGTTGTTACGAAGTCTACGGCTTTATCAATCGTCATGGTGACGGGGTCAAGCGCTGGGCTATTGAAGTTGATGATGTTGAAAAAGCATTTACTTATGCCACTCAAAATGGTGCTGTTTTAGTCGAGCGTCCAAACAGACTCGAAGACCATCACGGCTATGTTGAGCAGGCAGCAATAAGATTGTATGATGATACCGAACTTGTATACATCAATCGTGACAATTTTAATCACATTTTCAAACCGGGTTTTTGCGAACCACGGCAGGAAATCAATCTTGAATGTGAAGATACCGGAATTATCGGTGTTGACCACATCGTTGGTAATGTCCGGGAAAACGAAATGAATCTCTGGGCAAACTACTTTAACAAAACAATGAATTTTGAAACCTTTGTAGATTTTAAAGCCGGAGATATCGGAACAAAATATTCAGCTCTTCTTTCAAAAGTTGTCCGGTCTGCAGATTTTAAAATTAAAAACCCTATTAATGAACCTTTCGAAGGTCTTAAAAAATCACAGATTGAGGAATATATCGAACAGTACTATGGTTCCGGTGTACAGCATATTGCAATCGCTACTGAAGATATAATTAAATCAATAAAAGCACTTCGCAAAAATGGCATTGAATTTTTAAACATCCCGAGTACATATTATGATATGCTGCGAAATCGTGATGACCTGAATATTGAAGAAAATATCGATGAGCTGGAAGAGCAGCATATTCTCTGTGATAAAGAAGAAGAGGGCTATCTGCTTCAATTGTTCACAAAACCAATCGGTGACCGACCCACTTTTTTCTTTGAGTTCATACAGCGTAAGGACGGTGCCAAAGGTTTTGGAAAAGGAAATTTCCAATCTCTCTTTGAATCGATTGAGTTAGACCAGAAGCTTCGGGGTAATTTGGATAAATCACCTGAAGAATTAATGCCTCCGTGCTAATATAAAGAATATTATTGTAAAGGATACACTATGCCTTTTTATCATAAAGTGGGAGAAATTCCGCGGGTAAAACATACGACATTTTATAAAGCGGACGGAAAATCTTTATATCGGGAAGAACTGATATCAAGCAAAGGTTTTTCCGGTGTTTATTCAAATGTCTATCATCATTTTCTACCGACTGCAGTGAAATCTGTAAAACAGATTAAGCTGCATGACACAGCTGATTGGCCGGATGCTCCACATTTGTATTATCATTTCTATACTGCGGAGAACAAAAAAGGTGGTAATTTTATTACCTGCCGTGATGAATATCTTGTTAATCCTCATTGTAAAATCTCTGCCGGTAATGTCACTGAAGATACTGAAGATTTTTATAGGAACGCCTTAGGTGCTGAATATCTGTTCATTCACCATGGAAGCGGGAAATTGTTGTCGCATTTTGGTGTTATAGAATTTTCCGAAGGTGACCAATTGATTATTCCCCGGGCGACAACATATCAATTGAAATTTGATGCTTACAAAGAGACAAACAAGATAATGATTATAGAGTCGGACACCGCTTTTGAGATACCGAATATTTATAAAAATGAATATGGTCAGATGGAAGAACATGCTCCATACTGTGAACGGGATTTTCGTCCGCCATCATTCATGGAACCGAATACAGATACTGGTGATTATAGAATTATTGTAAAATCTGCTGCCAGATTTTTTGAACATATTGTCCCCCACCATCCCTTTGGTGTTGTAGGATGGGACGGATATCTGTATCCATACGCATTTAACATCAAAGATTATCATCCGAAAGTCGGCCGGATCCACCTGCCTCCGCCGGTACATTTAGCATTCAGAACCGGACATTTTATCGTCTGTAATTTCTGCCCGAGACTTTTTGATTTTCATGAATCTGCTATACCGGCACCATACTTCCATTCAAACATTGATTCTGATGAAGTATTGTATTATGTCGAAGGTGACTTCATGTCCCGCAAAGGAATCAAAGAAGGTTCGATTACTCTGCACCCCGGAGGAATGCCTCATGGTCCTCAACCGGGTAAAACGGAAGAGTCTGTGGGAGCAAAAGAAACCAATGAATATGCTGTCATGATTGACACTTATTCCCCGCTTTTCCCGACAAAACATGTTGAAAAAACCCTCGACAAAGATTATGCTCAATCATGGCTTGAGAAATAAGACAGGAACAGAATGATAAAAATACCTGAATTTGTAAAAAATCTAAAACCGTATAAAGCCGGTAAACCGATTGATGAACTTGCCCGCGAAAAAAATCTGAAAAGGATTGTAAAACTTGCATCAAACGAGAACCCAATTGGACCATCACCAAAAGCTGTTGATGCAATCAAAAAAGTCCTGGGGAATCTTAATCGGTATACAGACCCTCTTTCTCATGATCTGGTGCAGGCTATTGCCAAAAAATATAATGTACAGCCGAATCATATAATCTGCGGTCATGGAACCGATTCTCTTCTTGCTTATATTGTCAATGCTTTTACATCAGAATCGGATGAAATCATTACATCGGAAGGGACATTTATCGGTATTTATGTTTCAACCAGAAAATACGGTCGCAACCTGACAACTGTTCCAATGAAGGATTACGCGTTTGATCTCGATGCTATTGCAAATGCTATCTCTGATAAAACAAAGATGATTTACCTCGCTAATCCGAACAACCCGACCGGTACAATGTTTGAAAAAGATGAATTTGAAGCATTCATGGAACGTGTTCCGGGGAACATCATGGTAATCCTTGATGAAGCGTATACGACATATGCTGATGATAACCCAAACTATCCAAACGGTGTCCGGTATGACTATGATAATATGGTCGTCACCAGAACTCTCTCCAAAGCGTATGGTCTTGGAGGACTCCGCATAGGTTTTGCTGTAGGTCCCGATGAAGTAATAGAATCGTTGTATAAAGTCAAACTTCCTTTTGAACCGAATCTTCTTGCTCAGTACGGAGCTATCGCGGCCTTGGATGATGATGACTTTTTAGAAGAGACAAAATTACTCAATAAAATGTCTTTGTCATTGCTCAAGGATAATTTTGACCGTATCGGTATCAAACAGGTGCCTACATCAGCAAATTTCATCTTGACCATTATGCCGAATGAAGATTGTGCTGAAAAATTTACCGAAGGATGTATGAATCGGGGATTAATACTTCGACATGTCAAAGCATTCGGTATCCCCGAAGGTGTCAGAGTCAACTCAGGGACAATCGAGGAAACTGAGTTTGCAATAAAGATTATGGAAGAAGTGTATAATCAAGTATGTAAAGAATTTGAAATCAAAGAAGTATGTTAAAGGATATAAAATGAAGTTAGTTTCTTATTTAAAAAACCAGGAAGTACGTTCAGGAATTTTTCATAACGATAAAGTTTACGATATTCAGGAAAACGGTCAGGCTGTTTCACTTCAAATGCCCGCTACTATGCTTGAACTGCTATGGATGGAAGAAGCCGGAATGGATGCAATAAGAAAAGTTCATGAAGCAATTGTATCCGGTAAAACCGGTAAAACTGTTGATTCTCCAATGATGCTTGCACCAATGCCGAATCCGCCATCCTGCCGTGACGCTTACGCATTCCGTCAGCATGTCGCAACTGCTCGCAGAAATCGTGGAGTTGACATGATTCCGGAATTTGACATGTATCCTATCTTTTATTTCACCAACCACAACGCAGTTTTTGGTGAAGGTAACATCCTTGTTGAAGATGACCACCTGCAGAAACTTGATTTTGAACTTGAAGCTGCTATCGTTATCGGTAAACGGGGTAAAAATATCTCCGCAAAAGATGCAGACAAATATATTGCCGGCTATACAATTATGAATGACCTCTCCGCCCGTGTTCTTCAAATGGAAGAGATGAAACTGAATCTTGGTCCGGCAAAAGGGAAAGATTTTGCAACGGTTATCGGTCCGTGGCTTGTAACTCCGGATGAACTTGAAAAATATAAAGTCCAATCAGATTTCGGTGACAGATATGATCTCAAAATGAAAGCATTTCATAATGGCAACCAAATATCTGACGGCAGTATGAAAGATATGAACTGGACTTTTGCAGAAATTATCGAACGTGCCTCATACGGTACTGAAGTCTATCCGGGTGATGTTATCGGTTCCGGTACAGTTGGTACAGGATGTTATCTTGAGTTAAACGGTACCTGGACTCTTGAAGCAAAAGCCCGCGGTGAAGAACATACACCGATATGGCTGCAGGATGGTGATACTATTGATTTGACAATTGAAGGACTTGGTAAACTCAGTAACCGAATCATCAAATCAAAAGAGTCTAACTCAATAATAGCAAAGAAAAAAGAAGTCGCTGTAAAATAAATAATGTCAAAACATACATTTATTACAACCGACCCAAAGGATGCAAAAGTTGTTGATGTTCATAAACTACTTTTAGGAGGCGTAGCCCCCCGACCGATTGCATTGGTATCTACAATTTCTTCTGACGGAATCAACAACCTCTCCCCTTTTTCATTTTTTAATGCTTTTGGTGCAAATCCTCCGGTAGTTGCATTCTCACCGTCACGTCGCGGGCGGGACGGTTCAACCAAAGATACCCTCCATAATCTGGAAGCAACCCGGGAATGTGTTGTTCATGCAGTGAGTTATGATATTGTTGAGCAGGTTTCCCTCGCCTCAACGGAATACCCACCCGAAGTTGACGAATTTGTTAAAAGCGGACTTTCTCCTTTAGATTCCGAGTTCGTAAGACCTAAACGGGTGGCGGAATCCCCATTTCACATGGAGTGCAAAGTCGTTGAGATATTCCCCCTTGGAGAAAAAAATGGATCCGGTAATCTGGTAATTTGCGAAGTGATAAAATTCCATATCGCTGAATCAGTTTTTACCGATGGAGTCATTAATCCGAACTTAATTAATCTTGTTGGGAGAAATTCAGCGAATTATTACACCAAAGCTTTTGATTCAGCAATCTTTGAAATTGAAAAACCTATAGCCACTCTCGGTATAGGCATAGACCAACTCCCGGATCATATTAAAGACTCAAAAACTCTAACCGGGAATCACCTCGGGAAACTTGGTAATATCGAAGCATTACCAAGCCGGGATGATGTTCATAGTTTTGTAGCGTCACTGACCGATTCAAATTTTGAACCGAACGATTATCAGAAAGCTTTTGTGCAGGCTTTAAATATAGCTGACAAAGCTCAAAGAGATTCACAAATTGAACAGGCTGCCATCAAAGCTCTTGAGGAAAACGATAATAAATTTGCTATTTATGCATTGATTTCGATAATTTCATAGGAGAAAAATGTCAAACGAATTGGAACAACCGATTTGGAGGCCATCTGACACTGATGTCTTTAAAGCAAATATGACATCATTTATGAATTACCTTTTTTCTCAAAACATCAAAACATGTACAAATTATGAAGAGCTGTATGAGTGGTCATTAAATCACAGTGGAATGTTCTGGAAATCATTTTGGGATTTCTGCGATATTATACACTCCGAAGCACCTACCTCAATTCTGGAAGGTGATGACATTCGCAAAGCAGTCTGGTTTAGAAATGCAAAATTAAATTTTGCTGAAAATCTACTTCGTAAAAACTCCAATGATATTGCGATAAAGTACCGTTCAGAAACTAAACCGACAGACTATATCCGATATTCAGAACTCAATGAGAAAGTCGCCGCACTTGCTTCTGCTTTGAAAAAAGCGGGTGTAGATAAAGGTGATCGGGTTGCTGCTTTGATTACCAACCGTCCGGAAGCGATTATTGGAATGCTTGCGGCATCTTCGATTGGAGCGGTATGGTCATCCTGCTCACCGGATTTTGGTTATCAAGGGGTTCTCGACCGTTTTGGACAGATAAAACCAAAAATCCTATTAACAATTGATGCATACAGCTATAACGGCAAAGTCTTCGATATGATTTATACAGCTTCAAAACTTGCTGATTCTATTCCTGAAATCGAAGAAATCATTGTTATAGATTCCGATTTACAGGAATATGATTTAGAAATAGAAAAAGCTGTATATTATGATGATTTTGTCTCTGATGAATACGAAGAACTTACTTTTGAACAGCTTCCGTTTGACCATCCTCTTTATATTATGTATTCCT
>QQUK01000118.1 GCA_008501655.1 Calditrichota bacterium | reverse complement strand
GTTCAATTTCGTAAAAAGATACTGAACTCTGGAGTCCCAATCTTGTGTAGCCAGAGCTATCCCTTTTTTGCCAAGGTCGATTAACTTGTCTTGTGTACTTAATACATTATCTATTTTCTCAGTGTATACCGTCACGGTAGAGATTGAAGTATACCGGAATGGATTTTTTGAAGCATCGTAATAACCTTGTGCCTTCAGGTCACGGATACTCGGCGGGGAGACAGAAATTTCATCTTCGCTGAATCCATTATCTAAAAGAAATTTTTCAATAACTCCCGACTTTTTTTGAATGGTTGCATAGAGTGATTCAAGATCGTTGGATGCTTCGTTAAATTTTATCGGCCATATTGCGATGTTAGCCGGAATTTCCTGCTCGGAGAGACCTTTGACCGTTACAAGCCGGTCGAGTTTTTTGAATTCTACTATTCCATCGGATATAAAATACCCAAGTCCCAATAATCCGACTAATATACAGAGTGCCAATAAACCGATATTTGAATTTTTATTGTTAGACATATAGTTTATCTCCATCGTTTTTGATTATACACTTAATGTTACAAACTTGTTCCGGTGTGGTCAATCCAATTATTACATCGTGCATTGCAGATTTCTGTGGGCGGCAGACGCCTTCGTCTGCCCCACTTTCAAGTCAGACTGAGCGGAGTCGAAGTCGACTTGAAATGTGCATTGCTGACCATCTCAATAAATGTGCATTGCGAACATCCCCGTCTGCAAACTAATTCAAAAACCTCGACCTGATATCCTCTGTCGGTACCATACATCGATCTTTTTTTCCGAATATCGAATATCGTGACTTAGCAATGAGCATATAGAAAAAATCATTTACCCCTATTGGTAACAAAACAAATGGATACAAAATTTTCCAAAACGTATGCAAATCTTTCAGAACCAAAAATACCGCTGTAGATTTAGAATAGACTGATTCACCATCTATCAATACCATCGTTTCCTGAACATCGAAAATAATTCGATGTTTCTCAATCAATTTCCTCCCTGCATCCGACTGTGATGGTGCCAAGAGAAAGATTTTATCTTTATCACGTTTAATTATAAAATGAACAAGCGATGTACAAAGATTACATACACCGTCGAAGATTATGATTTTGTTATTCATTTTGTACTCAGTTTAAAAAACCAATGAAATGTAATAAATATATAATAATCGTACCGATAGAAACCAATACAATCGACTTAACCAAAGGTATCAACACTTTAATAAAAAGATGAAGGTTTTTATCATAGAGATAACCTCCAAAAAAGTAATCAGATTTATCCTTACCTAACTTTCTTTCTCTAGAAAACCATAAATCCCAAAACAAAAAAGTAATTGCTGCTAAAATGTATACTAATAACATCCAAACTAACACTTCTTCCCCTTATTCCGTTTCACTATCTCCGCATTCCGCTTCAACCCATCCTCTTTCGGTCGGGTTAACGGTGTCCCGGCGGTCAGTTTCAGAAATTCTTCCCGGCTTTTCAGATTCAGAATTTTATCCAGATTAATAAACTCCCCTACACCTTTTGTACCAACGAAATCTTTATGAGCCGATAAAACCTGTCGTTCCAGATTATGCGGGCAGACTTCCTGACAAATATCACAGCCAAAAATCATATTTCCAAACTTGTCAGCTAACTCATCGGGAATCATGGATGGACGTTCAATCGTCAAATAAGAAATACACTTATTCGAATCAACCACTCGCGGTTTGACAATCGCATCGGTTGGGCATGCTTCGATACATAACCGGCACGACCCGCATTTGCCGTGATCTAAATCTGTCGGGTCATCAGGTTCCAGCTCAAGCGTTGTCACAATCTCCGAAAGAAATATCCATGACCCGTACTCTTTATTAATCAGCATCGAGTTTTTCCCGATATATCCGATCCCTGCTTTGACCGCATACGACCGTTCCAGAAACGGACCATAATCTACCCACCAATTAAAGCTATCCTGAGACAGTTCATTTTCTTCTTTCAAGACTCGATAAATCATATCTTCAGTCTTCCGACGGATTACTTTGTGGTAGTCTTTCCCCCTTGCATATCTGGAAACAAGCCCTGAGTTATTGTGGGCGGCAGACGCCTCCGTCTGCCCCAACTCATCCGTGTTCGGCTTGTAATAATTTAACCCTAAAATAATAACTGACTTCACTCCATCCATCAGTTTTTTCGGGTCATACCGTCGCTCCCGATTCTTTCCAATCCATTCCATCTCAGCATGAAAACCGTTTTCAATCCAGCGCTCAAAATAGTCCACCGCCTCAGGAATAACTTCCGGGGTTGTTATCCCGCAAAGGTCAAATCCGGCTAATTTTGATATCTCTTTGAGCCGTTTAGAGTTCATGATTTATATATAATTCAATTTCAAACTATTAGCAATCTTATCATGATTATAGTCATTATCACCGGATGAAATCTTTCCGCCAAAAACATACTTTTTTGTATGCTTTTATGTACACTTTTACCCATTTTTTTCCAAAATCCTCTTGTTATTTCTAAATCATATAGTATTTTAACCGAATATAAGAAGTATACCAAACAATATTGGTACTCTTTTTGTGGAATGTAATTTGTAAGGTATGAGGATATGAAAATGTCATTTTTTTTAGTCCACATTTGTGAAATTTTTCTCAACCATAATCAGGACAAGTTAAATCTTCTGCCCTCCTCATCCCCGATTCTCAAGTCAAATATCAATAATTTAAAAATAACCGAAAGGATATTTATATGATTGCCGGAAAATATCTTCTGGTCACATTCGATGACAAACAAAAACTGACCGATGCGGCTGAGAAGCTCAATACTGTTGATTCAATCCGAAGTTGGGATGCAGTCGACGGTCATTACCATCTGTTAGTCAACGCCAATTCCGATAGCGATACAGCAGCTGACTCTATCAAAGCGCTGGATGGATTTTCATCGTTGACTGAATGTGTCATCGAAACCGACAATCAGAAAAATTATGACCTGGATGATTCGTTTACCTATGCTTACCTGTTTATCGAATCTGATAGCGACAGCAAACAGGATTTGTCTGTCAAACTGAATTTATTGGACAATATCGAATTCTGTTCGGAAACATCCGGTCCTTTCACTCACATCGCTTTAGTCAAAGATGAGAATTTTGACAAAATCGACAAATTTATAAAACGTGAAGTTAAAGATTTAGACGGAATCCTGCGTTACAAACAGGACTATGTCTTATTCTTAGATAGAATGTAGGAGATGATATACAATGTCAAAACCGACAACAGATAATTTCAAACCATTTAATGTCGACCTTTGGAAATATGACGGACAGGAAGGTGCTTTGATTCCTCTTTTGCAATCAGCACAGGATACCTACGGATATATCTCTGAAAAAGCAATCGACTATATCAGCCATGTGACCGGAATACCATCAGCTGATATCTACGGCGTTGTTACCTTCTACGCCCAGTTCCGCACCAAACCGCTCGGTGAATATGTCGTCAAAGTCTGCAACGGTACCGCCTGTCATGTAAACGGTGCCAAACCGATATCCGACACAATCACCGACGAACTGAATATTTCTTATGACGAAACATCGGATGACGGAAAATTCTCCATGCTCTCTGTCGCCTGTATCGGC
>QQUK01000329.1 GCA_008501655.1 Calditrichota bacterium | reverse complement strand
TTTTTCTAGTTCAGATGAGTTTAACCAACCTGTATATAATACCGGTATCGAACCAAAATTATCATCAGGGCGGGATTCGTTGATAGTCGCATCACCGATAACTTCAGTTTCTTCACAGATTATTTCACCGTTTAATTCATAACATACTTCAAGGTATGCATGATTGGTTGTCAATTCTCTTGAGTGGTAAACAGCCATCGGGTAATCTATACCTTCCTGGTCTAAGAGAATACCATGGTTCGGATAGGTTCCATCAGCCCATGATAAGAACAGGGAAGTAATGTCTACGGAATGCCAGAAAAAATTATCCGCTGTAAACGAGCCTGCTACCGCAGCATCATAAGCTCCACCAAAGCTGTTATGGGTGACGGTTGCTTCATCCCAGTCAGATGTAATCCGATGAAGATTGATTACCTGATTGTTCGGAGTCGAGACATAAATGTTGAAGGTTACCGTCTGGATTGTCGCACCAGCCGGGACTACTACCGGAGCAAAACTTAGTCGTGAGTCCGGTGCAAAAACATCGTTTGATGTGGAACATCCGATTACCAGAAGTGCCACAAGTGAAATCATTGTTAGTAGTATAACATGTTTTTTCAATTTTTGTTTTCCTTTATTGAAAAGGTTAGTTGGTTTAGTCATTGTCACCACCATCATTATCATCAGAGTCGAAATGGCGCCATCCGCGGTAAAAATCGCAACCGCGTTCATGTGAACCATCTTCATTACCGCAATAGTCGTGTGATTCTTCAAATTCACTGCAATGCCCAGGACCAATATATCCATGGTTATAATCACTTAATGTGTTTTTCAGGTTCCGAATATTTTGTTTTTCTGCGGAACTCATATAGTACCAGCTAATCCAATGGTTTTCAGCAAGAATCTGATCAGCCTCTTCAATAACAGAAATAATCTCTGAATCATCAGCACCATCTGCAATTGAGAGTTTTGCTGCAAAAAGTTGTGCCATCATTTTAGTAAGACCGGAACCAAAATAACCGTAACCGCTTTTAAGAACTACGATTGCTTTAAATCTTGTATCGATTGTATAATTTCCAATTGTAATGGGTAGCAAAGGAGTTACCAGATCCTCTTTCGGACCAAATCCGGTATGGCGTTTCCAGTATCTTAACGTATGTGTACATCCTGATTGTTCTAACTGAGCAGCAACTTCAAACTGAAGTAATGCTCTTGCTTTTAGACCAGGTGAAGGTGTGCCTGTATAGAATACCGGTGCTGAACCTTTATTAGAAGTAGGACCAAGTTCAGTGATAAATGTATCACCGATAACTTCGGTCTGTTCACAAAATGTCTCACCATTTAACTCATAACAAACTTCTATGTAGGCATGATTTGAAGTAAGTTCTCTGGAGTGGTAAGCTGCTAATGGTGATGAATTTGCCGGCTGGTCTAAGAGGATACCAAAATTGGACGCTGTTCCGTTGGACCATTGTTGGAACAATGTTGTTATGTCAACTGAATGCCACATGAATTCATCAGCAGTAAAAGAAGCAATTACTGTCGGATCATATGCATTCGCAAATGACTCATGTGTTACAGTTGCTTCATCCCAGGGAGCAGTAACTCTATGCACGGTAACTTCACCATTGTTAGGTGTCGAAATGTAGACATTTAGCGTTGCAGAAGTCAGTGTTGCTCCTGCAGGTAAAATTACCGGAGCAAAACTAATTCTTGTGTCAGGAGCAAACGGTGATTGTTCTAATGAACAGCCTAAAAATATGCTGCTCAGTATTAGCAACATTACTGATAGAATTGACAATTTTCTCATGCCTGCAAATCTCCATAAATATTAGGTTGGTAAATAATTTTCAGTTAGATTACTTTTAATTCTGAGCAATTCCCTTGCCAAAATATTTATAAATAGCATAAAATAACATATTTAAACACTACTTGTAAGTGTATGATAAACAGCAGGATAGAGGAGTTGGTGAGGGGAGAGGAGAAATAAGACCAAAATAGTAGTGAAAACTCTTTTTAACTCAGAGATATTCTGCAAAATAATTACATCATTTTGCACTATTTTACAGGTGGAAGTGCGTTAGTGACCATTATTTTAGACATGGAAAGTCTATGATTACTTTACCTATAATCGAGTAGATTCGTCTCTGATTCTAACTTCTTTACAATTTGTCCTGATTTATGTATATTTGCCGACAATATAGAATAAATTCTTTTACTCAATGGATTTCAATCAGTTATAAGGAATATTGACTTGAAAAACAAAATCAGAATAGGAAACGCCGGTGGATATTGGGGTGATGATTTATCCGCTATGAAACGCCAATTGACCGGTGGTCCTTTAGATTATATCACTATGGATTTTCTTGCGGAAATTACAATGTCGATTTTACAGCGTCAAAAAAAGAAAAATCCGGAACTTGGTTATGCTGTAGATTTTCTCAATCAGATTGATGAATGTTTGCCATTAATTGTTAAAAAAAATGTTCGGGTAATTTCAAACGCCGGGGGAATAAATCCAATCGGTTTGGGTCGAAAAATTGTTGAACTCGCTCAAACAAAAAATCTTGATATCAAAGTCGGAGTTGTCTATGGCGATGATATTGTAAACCACCTGTATGAACTGACAGCTGCCGGTGAACGATTTACAAATATGGAAAATAACGAAAACTTTTTTAAAGTTCGCTCAAAAATAACTTCTGCAAATATCTACCTCGGTGCTGAACCGGTCGTAAAAGCACTTGATGCCGGTTGTCAGATTATTGTTACCGGACGGGTTACCGATACCGGGATTACCCTTGCCCCAATGATCCATGAATTTGAATGGGATATGGATGACTGGGACAAAATGGCCGCTGGTATTGTTGCCGGACATATCATCGAATGCGGTGCACAAGCTTCCGGTGGTAATATCACCGATTGGGATGATGTGAAATCATTTCATAATATAGGCTATCCTATAATCGAGATGAAGCGTTCCGGTGAGTTCATTGTCACAAAACATAAAAACACCGGTGGACTTGTTTCGGAAAAAACTGTCAAAGAACAGCTTGTGTACGAAATGGGGGATCCATCTAATTATATTTCACCTGATGGTATCGCTCGATTTAATTCAATCAAATTAAAAGCAGAAGGTAAGGATAAGGTTCGCGTTTATGGTATAAAAGGAAAACCTGAACCGGATTTTCTGAAAGTTTCGATGTCTTTTGAGGATGGTTGGAAATCGAATGGTTCTGTTTTAGTTTGCGGTCCGAATGTTTACGAAAAAGCAAACGCTATAGCAGATATATTCTGGAAAAAATTAAAACACAAGTATGATGATAAGCGTACCGATATGATCGGAACCGGCTCAATCTGGCCGGAATCTCTCAAGGAATCCGAAACAAATGAAATCTATCTTCGCTTTGCCGTAAGGGACAGGGACTTTAAAAAGGTCAACGATTTTGGGAAAGCATTATCAACATTGATACTCTCCGGTCCAGCCGGAATGGCGGTAACAGCCGGAGGACGTCCTAAGCCCTCAATGGTCGTTGCATACTGGCCGGCACTGATGCATCGCTCCCGTATCAAAGCAAAAGTGTTGACGATAGATACAACTGGCGATGAGAATTTCCATGAAATCTCTTTCCCGATACGTGTACAGTCTGAACAG
>QQUK01000163.1 GCA_008501655.1 Calditrichota bacterium | reverse complement strand
TGCGGAGTTTAGATAAAAATCTGTTTGTTTCTTTTTCCTGTTCCATGGTACTAATCTATTGACGAGCCGGGCTATGTCAATGTTTATTGCAGAAATTGTAACTATTGAGGTGTAAAAGCGTCTATAATTAGAGAGGCAGACGAGGGCGGTTGCCACCCACAGAACTTAGAGAATCGATAATTTTCAAATAATTAAGGAGCAATAATGAAAAATCTGAAAGCAGTATTAGCCAAGACATTTCAAACCAATTCATTTTTATTAAACAAAGCGGTCAAAGATATGTCGGATGAACATATTACAAAGCGTCCGAATGACAACACAAACCCGATTCAGTTTTTAATCGGACATATCACTCTGTACCGGTATCATGCGTGCAAACTTCTCGGCAATGAAATGAAATATAAACATACCGAACATTTTCAAATGGGAGCACAACCGAAAGATGCTTCGAATTATCCATCGGTTGCAGAGATGGTTGCTGAATGGAATGTAATCTCAAAAAAACTTGATGATATCCTTGAAAGCAGTTCCGAAGAAGATTTAGCCAATGCGTTTGAACATAAATATCCGATAGGTGAACAGAATATTGGCGGAGCAATGTCTTTTATAATGTTTCATGAATCATATCATATCGGGCAGATTGCGTATATACGGAAATTTATGGGATATGATACGCTGGTCGGGTAACACATAATTGTTTTACATGGCAGAACCACTGAAGGGTTCTGCCCTACTTGTCTCGTGTGATGACAGTACAACAAGATGATAAATTCTGTAGGCGCGGTCACGTGACCGCGCTTTCAAAATATAATCCCACCGCAAGCAGTGGGGCACCAGCAAAAGGGTTCTTCCCTACCTGTCAGGCAAGATGCCTGACAGCACACTAAAAAAGTTAATGTAGGTCGGGTTCCGTTGGTTTAAAATCGTAAGATTTTAAAATCGAGAAACCCGACAGAGTTTTGAGTATCTACAATTTTAACAATGTCGGGTTTTTCGGAATCAGAATCTTTCGATTCTGGGCGTCAGAACCCGACCTACAGATAATTGTTAGGCGGTGATGCCGTCGAAGAGGAATGAAATCAGGTACTCTTCGGTTTGGCGCCAGTGCATGCGGTCTTTGGTATACTGCCGGCGCAGGAGCCCTTCGATAATCAACGATACAAGATAACCGGTGACTTCAACGTCAAAGTCCGCCCGTATCTCCCCCGTATGTACTCCCCGTTCGACGATATCGTTGACATATTCCATGAAGTGACGGCTGATGTCGATACCTTCGATGACAACGGTTGAATGAGACATCGAAGCGGTGATATACAGAAAAAAGCGTTCTTCATCGGAGAACAGTTTTGAGTTTACGACCAGTGCCTGATAGAGATATAAAATCCGGTCTCGGGCTAAAACAGCAGTTTCGTTTTTCCTGATTTCCAAAACTGATTTCTGCAGGTAATCATCAAATATTAAAATGGCAAATTCAAAGAGATGACTTTTTGAGGGGAAATACTGAAAAAAGGAGCCTTTGGAAATCGAAGCTTTTTCACAAAGCTGGTCAACAGCCAGTCCATCATAACCATACTCGGCAAAGAGAGAAATAGCAGTATGGTAAATCCGGCTTTTTTTGTCCGCTGACAGTTTCCGGAAGGTATCGGTAATGACTTTGCGTTCAACCAGTTCGGCGACTGTGTTTTCATCAAGCAGGTTCTGTTTCATGGTGCAAATCTTTCCGTTTATTATGACTATTCAGTCATGTAATATATACTATTTATATATTTTCGCAAATATAATATTGACAGGGGCACTGAACATTTTTTATTTGTGTTATGTTTATGATAAGTAGAATTGTCAGGCGAGATGCCTGGCAACATTTGTTTTGAAACCAAATTGTTTGAAAGGATAAATACAATGGGTAAAATCAGAGTTGGTATTATTGGTGTCGGCAACTGTGCCTCTTCATTGGTGCAGGGTGTTGAATACTACAAAAAAGCAAATGAGAATGATTTTGTTCCCGGTTTGATGCATGTCAATCTCGGTGGATATCATATCAAAGATATCGATTTCTCCTGTGCTATTGATATTGATAAAAACAAAGTCGGTAAAGATCTTTCTGTTGCGATAGAAACAAAACCGAACAATACTTACAAATTCTGTAAGGTTCCGAAATCCGGTGTTAAAGTCCAGCGCGGTATGACTCATGACGGACTTGGACATTATCTTTCCCAGGTGATTGAAAAAGCTCCCGGTGACACTGTTGATATCGTTAAACTTTTGAAAGAGACAAAAACCGATGTCGTCATCAACTATCTTCCGGTAGGTTCTGAAGAAGCAACCAAGTGGTATGTTGAGCAGATTCTCGAAGCAGGCTGCGGGTTTGTAAACTGTATCCCGGTCTTTATTGCCAAAGAGCCGTACTGGCAGAAACGTTTCAAAGAAAAAGGTGTACCGATAATCGGTGATGATATTAAATCACAGGTTGGTGCAACTATTATGCATCGTGTCTTGACCCGCTTGTTCTTAGACCGCGGTGTTAAATTAGAACGTACTTCCCAGTTGAATGTTGGCGGTAACACTGATTTCTTAAATATGCTTGAACGCTCCCGTCTGGAATCAAAGAAGATTTCGAAGACATCAGCGGTAACCTCGATGCTTGATTATGATATCGGTTCAAAAAACATTCATATCGGTCCTTCGGATTATGTTGAATGGCTTGATGACCGCAAATGGGCGTACATCCGTATGGAAGGGCGTACTTTTGGTGATGTTCCTTTGAATGCTGAACTTAAACTTGAAGTCTGGGATTCCCCGAACTCAGCCGGTGTTGTCATAGATGCTTTACGTTGTGTCAAACTTGCGATGGATAATAATATCGCCGGACCGCTGATTGAGCCGTCATCCTATTTCAAAAAATCACCACCGGTACAGATTCCGGATGATGAAGCTCGTCGTTTGACGGAAGAATTTATCACTAAATACGGCTGGAAACAGTTAACTACAACGGTCGGTAGAACTAAAAAAGCTGCCAAAAGCAAAAAAACAGCTAAACCGGCAACTAAAAAAGCTGCTAAAACAGCGGCAAAAAAACGTGTAGTTAAGAAGAAAAAATAGTTTTTTCACATAAAGTGTTTCCGTATTATAAACCGGTGATAATTATTATCACCGGTTTTTTTTATAAAAGGAAGATGATGCCACAGAAGAAAAAGCAGGAACCACTTTTTATTACATTCGAAGGAATCGACGGCTGCGGTAAAAGCACCCAGATTTTGAAAACATATCAGTTTTTGCAGGCTAACGGCTTGAAAGTCAAGATGTTCCGCGAACCTGGATCGACTGAGATATCTGAGAAAATCAGAAATATTCTTTTGGATAAAAAATCTGATATCTCTGATATAACCGAGCTTCTGCTCTATGAGGCAGCCCGTTCGGAGATAACAATTAAGGAGATACAGCCAGCATTGAAACAGGGACATATTGTTCTCTGTGACCGGTATTATGACAGTACCACCGCATATCAGGGGTATGGGCGGAAACTTGATATCCGCATGGTAAAATCACTTCATAAAGTGGCGACGTCGGGTCTTGTACCGGATCTTACTTTTGTTTTTGATGTAGGATTAGATATTGCATTTTCCCGGCGGGGAAAAGATAAGGACAGACTTGAGTCACAGTCGAAAGCATTTTTCCAGCGGGTACGCGCCGGATTTTTGGAAATCGCCCGAAAAGAACGGCGGCGGGTAAAAAGGATTGATGCAGCGCAACCGGTTGATAAAGTATTTGAAGATCTGAAACAATATCTGGTGAAGAGACTTTCTTTATGACAACGGATGAAAATCCTCAGAGATCAATTTTTCTTACGTTAGTATTTTCAATTATATTATTGCTTATAGCCGGAGGGATTTCGATTTATGTTATCTCGGATAAATCGATTGAAGATATTCTCCTGTTATCTTCAGCAGCCCGGACAATTGAAGATAATTATCCTGATGAAATTGACTGGGATGAGATGATACTCTCGGCGCGGGATGCTATGTTTGCCAAGCTTGACCGGTATTCGACATTTTATCAGGATGAGCAGTTTGAACAGCTTGATGAACATATGTCGGGTGGGTATTCCGGTATTGGTATTTCTGTACTGCCTCATGATTCCGGTTTGTTAATCATGTCTGTTCGGGAAAATGGTCCGGCATACGAAGCCGGTCTTATGAACGGCGATATAATTGAAAAAGCTGACTCTGTATCTTTTGCGGACCTCTCCCCTGCTAAATCATCGACTCTATTGCGTGGAAAAGAAAATACTTATGTAAATATTACAGTATACCGTCCGTCTTCTGATGAACGATTCGATTTAAAAGTTGAGCGAAGACGGATACCTTTTTTACATATTCCGTTTGCGGGGTATACCGATGATTCTGTTGTTTATATTCGGTTACTTGATTTTAACTTCGGTGCTTCTCAGGATTTAGAAGCTGCCCTTGATTCACTTGTAATACAAGGAGCTTTCAGACCAAAAGGGATTATCATAGATCTGCAGGGAAACCCGGGCGGGCTTTTTTCAGAAGCATACGAAATTGCTGATCTCTTTTTGGATGAAGGATATATGATTGTCGGAACGGACGGCCGGTCCCGCTGGGAGGATATGCAGTATCAATCGACGGGGACCGATGTTACCGATGGTCTGCCTCTGATATTGCTGGTGAACAATGGTTCCGCATCGGCATCGGAGATCGTATCGGGTGCTCTGCAGAGTTCGGAGCGGGCAATGCTGGTTGGCGATACGACTTTCGGAAAAGGATTAGTGCAGGGATTTGTACAGTTTCCCAATGGTGATGGGTTAAAGCTGACAGTTTCGAGATATTTTTTCGGTGATTCGGTTTACTTAAATGATTTTGATTCAACGCTTGAGGATGTCGGACATGGTTTAGTGCCGGATCATTTTATTGAGTCTAAACATTATACTTATTTTCAGAGAGAGCTTGAGAACCATCTGGTACTTGGACCATTTACTGCGATGTATGAAGAGGATATAATCAGGGAGTATGAGTCGGATACTTTGTCGGATAGATGGATTGGTCGACTTGTCGGTTTTATGAATGATCAGGGAAAATCTACAAGGTCATACCGAACGATACTTGCTGAGGATATGGATTTTATTGCCGGTATTGAATCGTTACCGTCAAAATACCGGAAGACAATTAGACAGATAGTTGAAACATCTCAGAATGAAGATTTAAAGCAGTTTTATGAAAATAGAAATTATATAAAAAACAGATTGATTGAGACAGCCTACAAACGAAAATTCGGAGATTATTATTCTTATAAAAATCTGTTATTAAAGATTCGTCCTGAAATTCAGTTTGCCGAGGACCTCATTTTGGGGATGGAGCAGTGACGGAGGTACTTCTTTATATTCTCTGCGGTCTTGCTGCCGGAACACTCGGCGGCTATTTAGGTCTTGGCGGAGGAGTTGTGATGGTGCCGTTTCTTACCATTTTAGTCGGTATTCCTATCAAAGAAGCTGTACCGATTTCAATTACCGCAATACTGGCGACATCGCTGGCTTCATCGAATGAGTATCTAAAAAAAGAGATGGTCGACCTGAAGTTTACGGTTATCCTCTGTCTCTTTATGGTTATTGGAGCATCGACCGGAAGTTATATCTCCAGATTTGTTTCGGGGGAAGCAATTCAGGTAATATTTTCTATCTTAGTTGTTTATACCGCAATTTCATTTTTAAAAAACAGAAAAGAAACAGACCAAACGGTTCAACAGGCAAACCGGCAAAAAAACACGATAATCTGTATATTTATAGCTCTTGGTTCCGGTATAATCGCAGCTTTGTTAGGTATTGGCGGTGGTGCAATTCTTATTCCGCTGTTATATCTTTTGATTGGTATTCCCCTTACAACAGCCCGGGGGACATCATCGTTGCTGGTTGGATTTTCCTCCGGTGCGGCATCGCTCGTTTACTTGATACAGGGACAGATAGATTTTCAGATAACCGCCGGAGTTATTATCGGGATTCTTCTTGGCGGTAAAATAGGTGGTTATTTGGGAACGATAGCCAAACCGTTTGCAGTAAAGATAATATTCTTTATACTGATGATGTATCTGGCTTTTAAACTATCGTATGGACCGATTGCGGAGTATTTCGGATGATAAACAACAATAGATTTTCAGCCTTAATCCGGTATCAGAAAGTTTGCTGGTATATACTATTTGTACTCTTTTCTGTTGTTGTTTTACTTGAGCTTCTGGGAGTTGAAGCCGGCATCGATTTAGCTTTTTACGCTATCGTTTTCACCCTTGCGATAACATTTTTTAAACTGATTTTAATAGCGGAACATTTCCGGAAACTTGAACTACAAAAATATATGTATCTATCGTATACTACAATTGTAGTTCTTTTGATAATTGTACTGATGAAAGTATATATATGAAATTAGCAGTTTTTTCTGATTTTGACGGCACGATATCAAAACGAGATGTCGGTTATTCTCTTTTTCATCATTTTTCAGGTGGTAAAAATGATGCGCTTCTCCCTGACTGGAAAAGCGGAAAGATGTCAACCCGTGATTGCCTGCTGGCTGAAGCAGCTATGGTCGATGCTCCAGCTGATGAAATACTGGCATTTATCGATAAAATCGGTATAGATGATTATTTTGATGAATTTGCATTTATATGCAATCGTGATAATATTCCCCTGACGATTGTATCTGACGGCCTTGATTTTTATATCCGACATCTGTTGACTAAAAGCGGACATGATAACTTAACTTTTATGGCAAACAAAAGTGAGCTGGTAAACAATACTGTACGGATTACATTTGACCATGAAAATGAATCATGTGAACGTTGCGGTATTTGTAAAGGTGAAGTAATACAGAAGTTTCGGAATTTACAGACTGAAGAAACAAAAGTCATTTTTATTGGTGATGGTTATTCCGATGTCTGTGCTGCAAAAGAGGCTGATATTCTGTTTGCCAAAAAAGATTTGAAAATTTTTTGTGATGAAAAAAAGATAGACTACTTTACATACAAGACGTTTGATGATATAATAATTAAGTTAAATGAAATGCAACTTATAACACGATAGAGACAGGTTACTATGAAAGCGATAATCATGGCAGGCGGTTTCGGCACCCGGCTGAGACCTTTGACAATTCATACTCCCAAACCGATGGTTCCGATAGCAAATATTCCGATTATGGAACATGTTGTTTCGCTTTTACTCAAACATAATATAACAGATATCACTTCCGTTTTATATTTTCAGGCTGATAAGATTAAAAATCATTTTAAGGATGGCTCTCAGTTTGGAGTTACAATGAGTTATGCCAAGCCTGAGGATGACTATGGAACAGCCGGTGCGGTAAAATATGCAGTAGGGCATTGTGATGAACCGATAATAATTATCTCCGGTGATTTGATTACCGATTTTAATCTGACCGAAGCAATCAAATGGCATAACGACAAAAACGCTGATGCGACCCTTCTGTTAACCCGTGTTGAAAATCCGCTTGCCTATGGAATTGTTATTACAACCGAGGACGGCAGAATTGACCGTTTTCTTGAAAAACCGACCTGGGGTGAAGCTTTTTCAGATACGATTAACACCGGTGTTTATATTCTTGAACCACAGGCGGTGAATCTTATCCCTGATAAAGCAAATTTTGATTTTTCACAAAATCTCTACCCTAAGATGCTTGCTGATGGTATGGGACTGTATGGAAAAATCACCGAAGGTTACTGGAAAGATATTGGGAATGTTGATGAGTATCAGAATGTCCACATAGATTTTTTTGCAGGGACCGTTGATTTAGAATTAAAACTCAACATCGAAAAAAATGAAGATTACACACTGTATCGTGGTGAAAATGTTACGATTGGAGATAATGTAAAACTGAGCGGCAAAGTTGTATTAGGTAATAACGTAATTGTGGAAGATGGAACGAAACTTCGTAACTGCGTTATCGGCAACCTGAGTAAGATCGGTGTTGAATCAGAAATAAATGATTCAATAATCTGGGCTGGAAATCAGATTGGTTCTCATGCACAGATTAATTCAGCGATTATCGGCTCCAATTCAGAATTAGGCAACGATGTACAGCTTTTAGATAAAGTCATTATTTCCGATGATTGCAAAATAGGACCGCAGGTAACAGTCAAGGCAAACTGCAAAATCTGGCCTGGGAAAATAGTCGATGAAGGTGCAACGGTTTCATCATCGATGGTATGGGGAGAGAAATGGAATCGGGAATTGTTCACCGATGCCAAGATTACCGGTCTTGCATTAACCGAGATTACACCTGAGATGGCGGTAAATCTCGGGGCTGCTTTTGGAGCGTACCTTCCGGATAACAGTGAAGTAATAACCAGCAGAGATGCCTCGGATACATCACGATTACTGAAACGAGCCCTTATTGCGGGACTTCTGGCAAGCGGTGTCAATGTGTCTGATATTGAGACTATGCCGGTACCGATAGTCAGACATTGTCTGAAGAACGGTCATTATTCTGCGGGAATTTATATCCGGCATAATCCGGATGACTACCGTGAGATTGATATGATATTTTTTGACGGTAAAGGTCTGGACCTGCCTACTTCTGCTACTAAAAAAGTTGAACGTATGTATTTTGGTGAAGATTTTAAGCGGGCATCGCTGGATGAGATCGGACATCTTGAGAATCCGATATTCCCGTTTGAAAATTACCGGCGGGCATTTTTACAGAATTTTGATATCGATACTATTCTCTCAGCCGGATTTAAAATTGTACTCGATCATTCCAACGGTTCATCAAGCCAGATTTTCCCTACATTGTTCAGTCAGTTTGGTATTTCCGCCATTGAATTAAACGCATCATTGAATCCCCGTAAATTTTCCACCAGTGGTAAAGAACAGGCGCAGTCGATTGTACAGTTATCCACGATAGTTAAATCGCTTCATGCTGATGTCGGTTTTATTCTCAATCCTGCAGCCGAAAAACTGATTGTCATAGATGATGAAGGTATTCCGATAGATAGTCAGCTCTTGTTATTGTTGGTAACGGATCTGTTTATGCAGACCCATGATTGTAAAAAACTTGCGGTACCTGTATCAGCATCGGTCGGTGTTGAAAAAATAGCATCGCAGTATGGTGCTGAGGTTGTATGGATCGGGAACGATCATTTTGCTATGATGGATATCTACCAGAAAGAGATAGCCGGTTTTGTCGGTGGTACCCGAGGCGGATTTATCTTCCCCGGATTCCAGCATGGGGCTGATGCAATGTACGGTACCATAAAAATTCTTGAGATGATGGCTAAAACAAACAGCCGTTTATCTGAACTTCGCGGAAAATATGCTGAATACTGTCATAAAAGCAGTTCTATTCCCTGTCCCTGGGCAAAAAAAGGGACTGTCATGAGAAAACTGATGGAAAATACACATAATAGTGAACGTCAGTTGATTGACGGTGTGAAAATATTTGAAGATGACGGCTGGATTCTGATTACTCCGGATAGACATAAAGCATCATTTAATTTTTCTACGGAAGCAAATACACCTGAACGTTGTGATGCATTGTTGAGCAAATATCTTGATTTGGTAAAACAATTTCAGGAAAATTAAAAGTTAATCAGTTTTTTTTCTATTATTTTTCTTTAAAAATATCGAAATCTGCGTTTTTTCAATAAAATTATACATTCTATATTAGATTTTTTTATCCATTTATATTAAGTAAATCTACTCTTTTGTCGATTATTAATCTGAGATCCAAAAGGGATCAGTTGAAAAAGGAGATTTACATGAAATTACAACAAAAATTAATCGGTTCATTCATGATAGTTGCCGCTATATGTTTTGTAATTGGCATAGTTGGATGGATTGGAATCGCGAATGTAAACAGCTCATTAGATGAAGTCGGAAATAAAAGACTACCTGCTGTAGAAGCTCTGTTAACAATTGATGCAGTTATCGGTGATGTTGCTAAAAACGAGATGGAATTGTTAAATCCACTAGTTAAAACTTCGGAAGCACAACAATTTTATGCTGAAATTGATGAAAGATTTGCAGAGGTTTCTGAAGAGTCTAAACAGTTTCAAACAGTTATTATGAATAATAATGAAAAAAAACTGTTCACAGATTTCCAAACTGCTTTTGAACAATTTGCAGCAGCCAACAATGAATTTTTAGAATATTCAAAAAAACTTGATGAAACAGGAATACGTAATCCAGCCCAAGTAAAATATGATATTAAAAACATTGAATCCGCACACCGAGGCTGGATACTTTTATTAAGTGAAACAGTAGTAGAGGGTTATGAGTTTAAAGGGCAGCTTGACCCGACCAAATGTGCACTTGGACAATGGATTGAAAGTTATGACTTAGAAAATGAAGTTATTAAAGAAGCATTTACTACTGTAAAATCATACCATGATGATCTGCATAAATCCGGGGAAACTATCCAAGATATATTTGCTCAAGGTACCGGTGCTATCCAGAAGAAAAAAGCGAAGCAGGTTTTTGAAGATGTATCAATTCCTTCGATGAACCAGATAATAGCAATATTACAAAACACAATGCAGCCGGAAGCTGATAAATCCAGTGCATATTATGATAAAATGATTGAGATTGAAGAAAGTGCTCTTAACCCTACTTTTAACAATATGATTGCAGTATTAGATAATCTTGTAACAGACATCAAACAAGGAGCAAAAGAATCTCAGGAAGCCGGTGATAACGCTGTTACTTTTGCTGATACACTGATTATTATCTCGATTATTATAGGAGTATTATTGGCTGTTGGTTTTGGACTTTTTATTGCCAGAATGATTTCTAAACCTATTTCACAGATGGCAAAGTGTGCCGAGGGTATTGCTCTTGGTGATGTTAATCAGGATATCGGAAAAATTAAATCAAAAGATGAAGTCGGTATG
Organism: Calditrichota bacterium; assembly: GCA_008501655.1. Lineage (GTDB taxonomy): Bacteria > Zixibacteria > MSB-5A5 > GN15 > FEB-12 > QQUK01. Next base: position 3,247 of record QQUK01000163.1, on the reverse strand, counting down.
CTTGCTAAATCTTTTGAAAATCTGATTGCATATATTCAGGAACTTGCCGGAATATCAGAAGCGATTGCTAAAAACGATTTGACCCGTACTGTTACTCCTAAATCTGAAAACGATGTATTGGGTAATTCTTTTAAATTGATGAATACAAATCTTCGGGCAATGATTGCGGATTTAACAACGAATACAAATGAATTGGTTTCTGCTGCAACTGAGATAGCATCATCATCGGAACAGATGTCCCGTGGTGCTGAAGAGCAGACAAATCAGGTAAATCAGGTTTCAACAGCGGTTGAAGAGATGGCAGCTACTATTGTTGAGTCATCAAAAAATGCATCTGAAGCGAGTGAAAGCTCCAGTTCAGCATCGAAGACAGCAACCGATGGCGGTCAGATTGTTTCGGATACTATATCCGGTATGCAGAATATCGCTTCCACAGTCAGACAGTCTGCTGAATCAATCACTAAATTATCTCAGTCAGCTGACCAGATCGGTGAAATTATTGCTGTTATTGATGATATTGCCGACCAAACAAATCTGTTGGCACTTAATGCAGCAATCGAAGCTGCCCGTGCCGGTGAGCAGGGTCGCGGATTTGCTGTTGTGGCTGATGAAGTGCGGAAACTTGCCGAACGTACCGGTAAAGCTACATCTGAAATTACTGATATGATTCAAGGTATTCAGTCACAGACTGAAGAAGCCGTTCAATCAATGGAATCCGGAATTCAGGAAGTTGACAAAGGAAGAGAGTTGACAGATAAAGCCGGTAATTCCTTAAGTGAAATTGTTACAATGTCTGAATTGGTAATGAATATGATTCAGCAGATAGCCACAGCATCTGAAGAACAATCTACTGCTGCTGAACAGATTTCACAGAATATAGAATCAATAGCAACAGTTACCAGAGAGACTTCAACCGGCGCTCAACAATCAGCTGCTGCTGCAGAACAGCTGAACCGTCAGGCTGAAGGATTAAAAACAATGGTCGAGCAGTTTAAGATCTAATATGTAAAATCACGAGTAAAAAAGGAGACTTTAAACAGTCTCCTTTTCGCTTTACTCATTTACAAACAACAGGTTACCTATTTATAATATTCTGAATATTTTTTTATCAACCAGCAAATATTTTTTAAAAACGCCCGATAAAGAATGTATAGCAGAGCATCGATTCAGAAATATTTAATTTTAGGAATAACCTCATATGTTCAACAATTTAAAAATTTCTATAAAACTGTTTGTTGGTTTCGGGCTGGTCATTTTAGTCGGTTTAGTACTTTTCCTGTATAACTACACCAATTTTAAAACGATCCAATCCTCAATTCAGACAACAAAAAACGAACAATACCCGCTTCTCAAAGAAGCTAACAAAATGATGGCTCTTTCTGAAAATATGCAGAAATGGTTTATCGATTTAGCATCCAAGCGGGATATGGTAGCTTATGCGGAGGGAATCGTCGAAGCTAAAGAGAAGCTGGACTTATTTAATACCCGTCTTGATTCTCTGATTGCAAAAGACCCGGACAATCAGGAAAGATTGGAAAAAATAAGAGAACCGTTTCAAGCTTACTTTGATGTTGGTCTGGCAATGACTATGGCATTTGCCTTGAGTGAAGAAAGTACCGGTGTTGAGAAAAAGAAACAGTTTGATGCATTTGCTACCCAGATTCAGACTTCATTTACAGAATACTATTCTGATATAGAATCTGATTTTTATGCAAGTATTCAGGAGATTGATAATAATACTTCGAATGCAATCTATATGGGGATCATAATCGGGATTCTCTCTATACTCTTCGGAATCGGTACAGCATATTTTATAGCCCGTAAAATTTCCAGTTCAATAGCAGAGATTACCAATATTGCTGTTGAAGTATCAAAAGGTGATCTTGAGCAGGAAATATCGATTCATTCAAAAGATGAACTTGGGGTATTAAGTAAGGCTGTAAAAGATCTCATACTGTATATGCGGAACCTTGCCCATGCAGCCAATGCAATATCTTCAAACAATCTGACTGTGGATGTAGAACCGGTATCTGAGAAAGATATTTTAGGTATCGCCTTTAAAACAATGACATCGAATCTTTCCCAGATGATTACTGAGATTAATATCAATGCCAACGAACTTGTTAAAGCTGTTAAACAGATTACGGAATCATCTGATGAAATGGCAGTTGGTGCTGAATATCAAAAAGAACAGGTTGATGTTGTCTCAGCATCAATTGAAGAGATGGCTGCAACAATAACAGAATCATCGTTTAATGCAACCGAAGCGACGAAGGCTTCTCAGTCAGCATCGGATACTGCAACTAAAGGCGGGGATATTGTACAGCAGACGATTTCCGGAATGATAAATATTACTAAAGTTGTCAGAGAGTCAGCAGAATCTATCTCACGGCTGGCAACATCGGCTGACCAGATTGGCGCTATTATTTCAACAATTGATGAGATTGCCGACCAGACAAATCTGTTGGCACTCAACGCAGCTATTGAAGCTGCCCGTGCCGGTGAACAAGGACGTGGTTTTGCTGTTGTTGCTGATGAAGTTCGCAAACTTGCCGAACGAACCGGTAAGGCTACATCCGAGATAACATCGATGATCAAAGGTATTCAAAACGAAACCAACGAAGCTGTCCAGTCGATGGAAATGGGTATTCAGGAAGTTGACAAAGGTAAACAGCTTTCCGATAACGCCGGTGATTCGCTGAGAGAGATCGTCAATATGTCCCAACAGGTTTCGGATATGGTTGAGCAGATTGCAGTTGCTTCGGAACAGCAGTCAAAAGCAGCCTCTGAGATCACTAAAAATATTGAAGATATTTTAGAAGTTACAACACGGACATCATCGGGGGCAACCAGATCATCCGATGCCGCCAAAGATTTAAACCGACAGGCGGATTCATTGAAGAAAATGGTTGGACAGTTTCAACTTTAACTACGTATAAATATTATTTTTTATCAGGACGGCTTTGCCGTCCTTTTTTTTATAATTAATTCAGAACAGAGTTTAGATTGGAAACCTGAGTTTTGTATGAATACTTATCAAGCGCATCTTTATTAGCAGCTTGTGCAAGTTCTTCTCTTTTTTCTTTAGAATCGAGAAGGATTTTCAATTTTTCCACGAGGTCCGGGGCATTTTCCGGTTCAAAGAGCAGACCGGTTTTGTTATCTTCGATAATCTCCGGAGTACCCCCAGAGTTCGTCCCTATAACCGGTAGACTTGATGCCATTGCTTCTCTTGTAACCATTCCAA
>QQUK01000077.1 GCA_008501655.1 Calditrichota bacterium | reverse complement strand
AGAAAGAGCTTGACCCGCAACAGGTTAGAGACCAATGGGAGAAAATTAAGGTCGATTCGGGGGAAAAGAAGTCAGTTCTGTCAGGGATACCTAAGTCTATGCCGGCATTGACTTTAGCATTCAGAATCGGCGAAAAAGCCGGTGGAATCGGGTTTGACTGGGAAAAACCGGAAGATGTCCTGAGTAAGATTGAAGAAGAGCTTTTAGAAGTAAAAGAGGAAATAATTTCCGGAAATGTGGATAAGTTGGAAGAAGAGGTCGGCGATCTCCTTTTTGCAGTTGCATCGCTTGCAAGAAAACTTGATATAGAACCGGAAACGGCATTGAAAGTTGCATTGAAGAAATTTAAGATGCGATTTGAAAAACTTGAACAGGTAGTTGTTGAATCAGATAAATCGTTTAGTCAATATTCTCTTGCAGAACTCGAAGATATCTGGCAAAAACAAAAATAATTTTATTTGACTCTGATTTCAAAAACTTTTTCCTTTGTACATGTTAAGAATAAAAGAGAATAATTTATAATTTTTTTACTTGTGTAATATAGTCATTGTATGTACTTTTTGCCGGTTTAAAGATAGTAACATTTAAGTTATTTTAGTAATAAGGATATAAACATAGATAGAATTTAACAATGATAGGGAAGTTCAATAACTCAAAAGGAAAGGAGTGATAATTTATAAGGATTAAATTTTAAACCGCTTTATTTTATTATGTAGTGTTTTAGCTAGATAAAAAACTCAATGGAGAAAAAAATGAAAAAATTTATAATACTTACTTTAGTTTGTTTACTGCTTTTAAGTTCGATAGCTTTAGCTTCAAAAAGTCGCTTTAGATCACTTGGAAGTTCAATTGCTGTTATTGATGATTCAAACATTGAAGCTTTCCCGAGTCGTCTTATTGAATTCTCAAACTTAGCATATGCTGATTTTGATGATTACAATTATACAGACTCATATAACGATGTATTTTATGGTTTTGGAATGAATTGGATGATTGATAATGATTCCAAATGGACCATGGGTATGTATTTTGAAACCTTACCACTCAGTGACTGGGGTAGTGATGAATTACCATTTGGTTACAATCAGATTCCTAGTTTTGGATTCAGTAATGATTACCTGAACAGTAGAATTACGTTCTATTATGCTCGCCCTGTCGGGAATAATAACCTCGGTTTTAAATTCATGTATCATAATGCAAGTTCTAAATATTCAAATGATACACCTTATGATGATGAAGAAAGCCTGAAAAACATGAACTTCACACTTGGCTTGACAGAAGGTTCAGGACAGTGGGATGCTGCTGTTATGTTTGGTACCGGTTCATTCACTAATGATACATTGGGTGCTCCAGTAAACGAAGCTGACGGTATCTCTCAGTTTGGTTTTATGGGTCGTTATTTTAAAGTACAGAACCCGAATTACACTTTAGTTCCTCATGCCGGTTTCATGACCTCTAAGTTCGGTTGGACAAGTACTGATGAAGCAGAAGAATTTAAAGGAAGTTTATTTGATTTAGGTTGTGGTGTCAACTTTACACCTTCAAACAATGTTCTTGCAGTCTTTGATTTTGGTTTAGCATTCTCAAGTTATGAAGAAATTTATACAGATAAAGTTACACCAGCAAACAGCGATGAATACAAAGAAACTTTTAATACACTTCCATACTTTATTCTTGGTTTGGACGCTGAAGTATTCAAATGGCTTGATGTTCGTTTTGCTGTCCGTTCAGACTGGCACAATGAAAAAGATGAATACTCTGTAAACAGTCAGGTTTGGGAATATGGATATGCATACAATGAAACATCGGTTGGTTTAGGATTCCATTGGAACAGACTCCATATCGATACAGAAGCAAATCCTGAATTCTTCCTCTATGGTCCTGATTTCCTTTCAGGTGCTGATGAAGATATGGCTTTCTCAATGTCAGCAGTTTACGAACTCTAATCTTAGTTTAGATATAGATTCAAAAACCCGTTCGATATTCGAACGGGTTTTTTTATTTGCAAAATTTTATGGAAAACTTATTTGACTCAGGGTGACTTATTTTGTTGTGCTGTCAGGCGTCCCGCCTGACAGTTATTGTCGGAACTCAAGAGTTTCGATCAATTCAATCTTGCTTGTCGGGTTCTTCGTAAGCTATCGCTTTCTCAGGGAACCCGACCTACGAGATTACAATATTATTAAAGCATTAAACTCTGTAGTGACAGGGCATTGCCCTGTCAGTTTTAACGGAACCGTATCGGGGTCCGACCGATCACATTTATTACCCTACTTTTGTAACTTTGAGAAAATTTCCGATGAATTTGGAGTTGTTTGATTTAATTGATTCGAAATGTGATTCGTATTCTGAGATAACCTGCTCTTTTGTTTTCCCAATCAACTTAAGTTCATCTGTATAAGCATCGCACCATGTCGGTATCTCTTTAATATCTGCTTCAAAATGAAATTGAATACCGATAAGATTATTCTGACGGAAAGCCTGATTTTTACAATCAACACCAGTAGCCAGAAGCTCTGCACCAAACGGAATTTTAAATGTATCAGCGTGCCAGTGAAATACATTAAAGGGGGAATTGATACCTTCGAATATCGAATCCGATTTTCCTTCGTCTGTGAGGGTGACTTTGTATGTACCGATTTCCATCTTTTCGTTTTTAATGACTTGGGCACCTAAGACTCTGGCAAGAATCTGCGCACCAAAACAGATGCCGAGATAAGGTTTATTTGTCCGCACTATTCTTGCGACAAATGCGTACAGGTTTTTTAAATAGGGAACTTGTTCATAGGTTGATGCTGATTCAGGACAGCCAAGATTTATAACCGAGCTTATCGATTCGACTGCTGGGAAGTCATGATTGTTGTAGGTATGGATAATCTGGTAGGGGAGTCCGTTTTCGGTAAGGTAATCTGTTATTGTTCCGGGTGATTCAATTTTACAGTTTTGTATGATAAGGATCGGTTTCATGATTCTCTCTGTTTTTGTTAATTGTAGGTTTATAGGAGACTATAAATAAAAGTAAAGGCGAGGTCAAGTGACCGCATCATGGATATTTGTATGGAACACCCTTCGACAGGCTCAGGGTGACTTATACTATGTGCTGTCAGGCGTCCCGCCTGACAGTAATGTCGGGTTCTTCGCTCGCTTTGGCTCACTCAGCGAACCCGACCTACGTGTACTTTATAAACTGGCAGAACCACTAAAGGGTTCTGCCCTACTGACAGTATTGTCGGAACCACGGGGGTTCCGACCTACGAGTTTTACTCTAAAGGGTTCTGCCCTACAAATATTATCGTAATGCTTTTTCCGGAAGTAATTCTTTTACAAACTGGGGGAGGGCAAAGGCACCTTTGTGAATATCATCATTGTAGTATCTGGTATCAAGAGTCAGTTTGCTGTATTTTTCAGACTGGAAATCATTAATCGGGTCATGTTTTTTGGAACAGAAGCTGAAAGACCAGTAGCTTGACGGATAGATCGGCATAAAGCAAGTATACATTTTACAAATGGGGAAAATATCCACAAGGTTTTTATACAATGAGGAGACCGTGCTTTTATTGTAAAACGGTGATTCTGTTTGTGCCACCATGATGCCATCATCTTTAAGAGAATCATGTACTTTTTGATGGAATTCTTTCTGGAAAAGATCAGCAGCCGGTCCAATCGGATCGGATAAGTCGAGCATAATGACATCGTACTTTTTATCCGAGTTTTCGATGAATTTTTTACCATCTTCAAAAAGTAGATTGGCACGGCTGTCTTCGAGACCTTTTGTGAGGTCGGGGAAATGTTTTTTTGACGTTTCCACTACCATTTTATCTATTTCACACATCGTGCATTGTTTTACATCAGGATGTTTGAGAACTTCAGTCAATGCACCACAATCACCCCCGCCGATTATCAGGACTTCCTCCGGATTCGGATGAGTGAATAAAGGGACGTGGGAAATCATTTCGTTGTATGAATTATTATCATTATCACAGACCATTAAAGAACCGTAGAGGACCAGAAGTTTTCCGAAATCTTTGCTTTCAACGACATCAATCCGTTGAAACTCAGATTGGACAGATTCGACAATCTTATCAATTTTGATTGTCAGACCGGAAAGACCATCATGCAGTTCGGTGTACCAGACATTCCAGAGGTCTGTCATACCTTCTTCGCTGATATATGATTTATTAACATCATTCATACATATACTCCTAATCTATTACTATATACTCCGGTCTTTTGAGGGAATTAAAGTTTGATCCGGAAGCTTCACAATATGCACCGGTATTGGTGAACATCAGTTTATCTCCGATATTATGTTCCGGAATCATCAGTCCATCGTACATAACATCAAATGAATCGCAAGTCGGGCCGGCAAGTACGGAAAGTTTGTCTTCTCCGGTTTTATTCGAGAATACCGGATACTGGCAATGGTCAAATACAATACCTGAGAAAGTTGAGTAGAGACCGTCATCGAGATAGTACCACATTTTACCATCCCGCATCGACTTTCCGACTATTGAGCTGATTAAGGTAACCGGAGATGCAGCGATATATCTGCCCGGTTCGGAAATGACGTTGATTCCGGGTCTGATATGTGCATCCAATGCTTCGCCAATCGGAGCGCAGAATTCTTTTATGGATGGAATCGGTTCAGCATATTCAACCGGGAAGCCGCCACCGATGTCCAGGAGACGAACATCGAATTTTTCCATATCAAGCTGGTTAATCAGTTGATGGGCTGCTTCAATAGCTTTAATATAGTTTTCAGCATAGGTACATTGTGAACCAATATGAAAACAAAGTCCGTAGAAATCATGACCGTATTCACGGATTTTCTGTGCAAGGGGGAGAACGTCGTCGACCTGACAGCCAAATTTATACTGCAGGTTTACTACTGCTGTATTGTTTGTATTGATTCGGAAACGAATCATGATTTTTAATTTTTTATCGTACCGTTTCAGTTTTTCGATTTCGTCAATGTTGTCTACAACAAAGAGTTCCAGCCCTTCACCAACGGCATAATCAAACTCAGGGACCGATTTTATTGGGTGAGAGTGTATGAGGGTAGCAGGGTTTATACCGGTTTTGAGGATTTTTTTGATTTCTCCGGCTGAGCAGACATCAAAATTACCGCCACGGTTGTATACTTCACTGATTATTGTCTCATGTGAGTTAGGTTTAACTGCATAATGAATCTTGACCCGGGGTAAAGCTTCAATCATAGAATCGTAATTACGGCGAATCTCACTTTTAGAAAGAACCAACAGCGGTGTCGTAACAGATTTTTGATGAAACAGATTGGTAATGGCGTCAATATTGACTCCGCGGCTAAAAGCTTTCTGTTCCAGCAATTGTAAATTCATTGAGTGGGTCATTCGTTCCTCTATATACGTGCAGGTATATTCTGCAGTACCGGTTTGTGTGCAATGGTTTCGTCGGTTTCCGAAGGGATACCGCGACTAAGTTCACTAACAGTAGATTCTTTACTTCCAATCATTTCTTTCATGTACTCATAAGCTTTGTAGGGATTGACAGCATCACCACAGGTAAAAAAATCAACAGCAGCATAGCCATATTCCGGCCATGTATGGATGGAAATATGAGACTCAGCGATAACAACAACACCGGAGACTCCCTGCGGGTTGTACCTATGGAATTTAGAACTTACGATTGTAGCGCCTGCTTTCCGGACTGACTCGTTCATATGTTTTTCGAGCAGTTCGAGGTTATCAAGCATCGCAGAGTTACATTCTGCGTATTCTACAATCAGATGACGGCCTAATTTTTTCATTTTTATTAATCTTCCTATTCTATTAATCTTAAAATTATAATTTCTACATTTGCGGGGGAGAGACTACTAAGAGAAACTCCACCGGTTTACTTGAGCTGTTTTTAAATTGATACGGTTGGTCCGAAGTGAAATAAAAACAGCTGTTTTTTCTTATTTTATAAACTTTTTTATTTTTTACTAAAGTTAACTGACCTTTTACTACATATCCAAACTGTTCACCCGGGTGAGGATCGGCTTTTTGAAGCTGTTGATTGCCCGGCAGTGTTATATTGATAGGGTCCATAATATTGTGGGTAGAACCTGGTACCAATAATTCGAATTTCTCAGCACCCTGGATTTCTACAGGAATCCGGTCTTCAGGGCTGTAAACGACCTGTTCTTCTTTTGATTCTTTAAAAAAATCAGACAGGGAAACCCCAAGAGCATCAACAAGATCTGACAATGATTCCAATGAAATTGAGGTTTCATAACCGCCATTTTCAATCTGTGAAATGAACCCTTTAGTCAGTCTGGCTCTGTTAGCCAGTTCTTCCTGGGTTAAGTCAGAAGCAAGTCTGAGAGTTTTTATCTTTTTGCCTAAATCCAAGGTCAATTCTGTATCATTTCTTTCTAAAAGTTTAATATACTAAATCATTTTGTTTAGTAAAAGCGGACAATAATAACAGGAAAATTGGAAAAGTCAATATATTTTTTTAAGGAAATGTAAAAAAATTCTTTCCTTTCTAATGTAGATTATATAGATTTATCATTATACATATAACTAATACACTAACAATTATTTACACACAACTGATGAGTATAAATTGGATTTATTTAGGAGGAATTTCATGAAAAAATTTGTAATGGCAGTCTGTATACTACTCATAGCGGGAAGTGTATCGGCTCAATCCGGGTCTCCCCAGTTCGGGCTTGGCCTGAATGTCGGGATGGTTTATCCGATTGTTCAGGATGACCAGGATAACGGTTCAGTTATCGGTTTTAAAGTAATGTATGGATTTTCAAATTTTATCGCTTTAGAGCCTAATATGTCTTTTGTTAAATATGGCGATCCTTCAATCAGCGATTATCCGGGTTTATTTGATGGTCTTGAAGGCTCCAAAATTACATCGTATGGAGTAGATGCTGTTTTAGGAGGCAGTTTTGGTGCTGGTGGTATTAATCCATATGGTATTTTTGGTGTTGGATTTTATAACAGTAAACGGGATCAGACCGATCAGGATGTAACTGATTTTGGTTGGGCAGGCGGATTCGGCATAGAGATCGGATTTAATTCTCAGTTTGCTTTAGATGTCCGTGGAAAAGTTAACGTAGTGCCATCTGATGGTGGCGGCTCAAAGAAATCAGCGGCTGCATCAGCCGGTCTGAATTTCTATCTGGGCAGCAAATAGAAAGGTGGTATAAGTGAAAATTAAAAATAAACTGATATTCGGACTTCTTTGTTGCGCTGCACTTGTTATCGGTGGATGTATTGTATCCGGTACTTTTGTTGTTGTTGAATCATTTTCATTCACACCCAATAATGGCTTTTATGTTGATTGGATTGATTTGACTGATAATGAGGACTGGGAAGATCATCGTGAAAATATTGATGATATTGAGTTAGTCGGATTTGAGCTTTGGGTGACCAACAATGATCCGGTAGACTGGTCATTCTATGCTTTTATGGATGAGTATGACACTACTTGTGTTGATCGTACCTGCGCTGAAGGAAGTACTACAAAATTCTTAGTTTTTGATACTTTAAATGTTCCGGGCTCAACAGGTTCTCAGTCGGTGAAGTTGGTTTCATATGCGGAATCATTTAATCACATCGCTAATCTTACTCAGATTCAACAGATGGTATTGGATGGAACTTTCAATTTTTATGGATTTGTTGATGGTGGTTCGGGTTCTATTAACGTAATTGATTCAATCAAAGTCATCATTACCGTAAACGCTTCCGATACTTAATCGATAATATCGACCCAATTTAGACCGGTCTTTGTCAAAAAGACCGGTTTTTTTCTATCATTTTCTTGCCTAATTCCTATATCTATTATACATTAGGTGCGAATTTGAATGGAAAAAAAGGAGTATTGTTATTTCTAAATATAATATTGTCATTATTGGCGGCGGTCCCGGCGGTTATACAGCCGGAATACGGGCTGCCTTGAAAGGTGCCAAAGTTGCTGTTGTCGAAATGGATAAACTTGGCGGTGTCTGTTTAAATCGGGGATGTATCCCGTCCAAAGCTTTGATCGCTTCGGCCGAGCAGTACAAAAAAATGAAAAATTCAGCAGCGTTCGGTATCTCGCTCTCAGCTCCTCCGATTTACGACTGGCTGGCAATGCGTGAACGAAAAGATAAAATCGTATCCGGTCTTGTCGGTGGTATCAGTTCACTGTTTAAGTCGCATGGAGTCGAACATTTTAGCGGATTTGGCAAAATTACCGGAAAAAATGAAGTTACCGTTATTGACGAAGATAACAACGAGACAAAGCTTAAAACGGATAACATAATAATCGCTACCGGTTCAAGAGCTGCCTCAATTCCGGCATTTCCTATTGACGGTAAACGGATATTGACTTCTGACCATCTTCTGGAACTTGAACATCTCCCTAAATCTATTCTCATAATCGGTGCCGGTGTTATTGGCTGCGAGTGGGCATGTATGCTTTCGATGCTGGATGTTCAAGTAACTATGGTCGAAATGCTTGATCATGCTCTTCCGATGGAAGATACGGATTCTTCTAAATTGTTTGAACGTGAACTCAAAAAGATGAAAGTCGATCTGTATACCAAAACAAAAGTTGAATCAATCGGTCCGGCTGATGAAGGTGTGCAGGTAAAACTTTCTAACGATAAAGTTATCAACGTCAATCAGGTTTTGGTTTCAATCGGACGGAAATTTAATACCGAAGATATGGGTCTTGAAGAAGCCGGAATCAAGATGGAGAAGAACGGTTCTATCAAAACAACAGCTGATATGCGGACAAACATCAAAAATATTTTTGCTATTGGTGATGTCAGGGGAGAAATACTCTTAGCTTATACGGCAACCCATGATGGTACGGTAGCTGTCGATAATGCTTTAGGTGAAAAAGTGAAAAAAGATTATCTGGGGGTTCCTTCGGTTATCTTTACACATCCGGAAGTTGCTTCAGTTGGAATGAATGAGGACGAAGCAAAGAAAAAACATAAAGAGCTCGCTGTTGGTAAATTCCCGCTTCGGGCACTTGGCAAAGCACATGCAGAAAATGAAATAGCCGGTGAAGTCAAAGTTATTGCTGATAAAAAGACTGACAAGGTTTTAGGTATCCATGCTGTCGGTGTTCATGCTACTGAAATAATCCATTCAGCAGTTGTCGCTGTCAACCGTGGGTTGACTGCAACAGAGCTCGGGTCGATTATATTCGGTCATCCGGTGGTTTCTGAAGCTGTTATGGAAGCTGCCCATGATGTTCACAAGATGTCGGTACATCTTGCGAAAAAGAAATAAAAAGTTGTATATCTACGATATAGCTGTCTTTTATGCGTAAAGGCAGCTATTTTTTTGTCTTCCAATACTTTAGCTGTTAAAATAGATAGTAGAATCCTCTCTATTGTCGTAGAATATGCGTAATTATCCTTTTGAAATTGTCAAAGAAGTTCCACCAATAAAATATAATATGTTGTTGTTTAATCTGTTAGGGGTGACTTATCGCAATCGGTGCTGAATTGGCACTATTGTTGTTATAAATAATACTGTTGTTAAATTCTTTTTATATAGATTTTATGGCGGTTTAAAGGGTATTTAAGAGGTGGGTAAAAGGAGTTCCTTTGTGAGGTGGAACTCCTTTCCACTTTTTAGGGCATATACTTATTTACTTGACTCTTTTTGTAAATCATATAAATTAGGCTTCTTAAATCTTAGATGGCGGCGTAGCTCAGCTGGTTAGAGCATCGGAATCATAATCCGAGTGTCCGGGGTTCAAGTCCCTGCGCCGCTATTTTTAATTCCTTTTTAATTTCATAAATATATATATATTACTGATAACTGGGTAAAATTATCCTCTTTGAGAAGTGTTGCTATGGATGGAATAATATTTGATATAAAAAAATTCGCTCTTCATGACGGACCAGGAATTAGAACAACTCTCTTTTTTAAAGGATGTCCGCTAAATTGTCTCTGGTGTCATAACCCTGAAAGCAGATTGTCAGAACCTGAATCTGTTAATGTTGGTCATGGTGAACAGTGTAAAAAGAGTAAAATGATCGGCAGGAAAATATCCTCGGATTTGCTGTTTCAGGAGATTTTAAAAGATGAGATGTTCTACGTTGAATCCGGGGGCGGGGTTACTTTTTCCGGTGGTGAACCGATGCTTCAGTCAGAATTTCTGCTTGAAATACTTTTAAAATGTAAACAAAATAATTTACACACTACTGTTGATACTTGTGGACATGTATCATGGGATCAGTTTGAATCTGTTCTGAACTATGTTGATTTATTTTTATATGATATAAAGCTGATTGATGAAGATATGCATAGACAATATATATCGGTTTCAAATGAACTGATAAAAGAAAATTTATTAAAACTGGTAAAAGCAGGTGCTAAGGTAAGAGTGCGGATCCCGCTCATCGCAGGTATCACAGACACAGATGATAATATTTCTGCTACAGTTCAATTTTTAAAACAATTACCGGAACTGTTAGCGATAGATTTATTGCCGTACAATAAATTTGGTGAAGATAAGATTGAACGATATAATCTTCCGAGAAAACGTTTAGGTTTACACCTGCAGGATGAGGCAACTCTTAATTCAATTAAGCATAAGTTTACCTCAGAAGGAATGGAAGTTCAGATTGGAGGATAATATGTTATCAAAACGAATAGAAAAATTACGTAATCAAAGTCTGACTGCAACCCCAAAAATTTCATTGGAGCGTGCAAGACTTCTTACTGAGTTTTATAGAAGCGGGAAAGCAGACAAAGTATCTATTCCTGTTGGTCGGGCATTGGCATTTACTTATTTACTTGAGCATAAAGAGATATGTATAAACGATGGAGAGTTGATTGTCGGGGAGCGGGGAGAAGTCCCAAAAGCGACATCAACGTATCCTGAAATTTGTACACATACAGATAAAGATTTTGAAATTTTACATAACAGAGAAAAAGTATGGTTTAAATCATCTGACAAAGACCGCAAGGAACAGATTGAATCGATTGCTCCGTATTGGACCGGAAAATCACTTCGGGACAGGATATTTGCTGAACTCGACCAAAGCTGGAAAGATGCCTATGAAGCGGGTGTTTTTACAGAGTTTCAGGAACAGCGGGCACCCGGGCATACGGTACTTGATGATAAAATTTATCAGAAGGGATTAGTCTATTTTAAAAGGGATATAGATATATCATTGGCTCAGCTTGATTTTTTCAATGATCCTCTTGCTTTGGATAAAAGAGAAGAACTCATAGCGATGAAGATAACAATTGATGCTTTGATAAACTATGCAGAAAGATATGCGGATAAACTCAAGGTTTTGGCAGAGGAAGAACAGGATTCTCAAAGGAAAAAAGAACTTGAACAGATGGAATCAATCTGCCGGAAAGTTCCTGCTAATGCACCTGAGACTGTTTGGGAAGCACTACAATACTATTGGTTTGTGCATATTGGCGTTGTTACCGAACTGAATACCTGGGATTCTTTTAATCCCGGTAGACTGGATCAGCACCTGAATCCATTTTACAAAAATGATCTGAATGTAGGGAGATTTGATGAATCTTTTATCCGGGAGATTTTACAGTCTTTCTGGGTTAAGTTCAATAATCAGCCGGCTCCACCAAAAGTGGGTGTAACGGCCAGAGAAAGTGCAACGTATACAGATTTTTGCCTTATCAATCTTGGGGGAGTTACCAGTTCGGGTGAGGATGCATCTAATGAGATGACTTATATTCTGATGGATATTATTGAAGAGATGCGTATCCTGCAGCCGAGTTCGATGGTACAGATCAGCAAAAAGAATCCGGATCGGATGGTCAGGCGTGCTTTGGATGTCATAAAAACTGGATTTGGTCAGCCATCACTTTTTAATACTGATGCTATTATTCAAGAGATGATCCGTCAGGGGAAGTCTGTTGAAGATGCCAGATGCGGCGGAGCAAGCGGCTGTGTGGAGACCGGGGCTTTCGGGAAAGAAAGTTATATCTTAACCGGTTATTTTAATCTCCCCAAGGTACTTGAAATTACCCTGCATAATGGAACTGATCCTCAAACAGGAAAATTGATTGGTATTAAAACCGGTGAATCTGAAAAGCTTAATACTTTCGAAAAACTCTATGATGCATTTGAAAAACAGCTGAATCATTTCATTGATATAAAAATCAAAGGGAATCTGATAATCGAACGAATGTGGGCAAAATATCTTCCTGCACCGTTTTTATCGGTTTTGGTAGATGACTGTATCTCAAATGGAACTGACTACAATAATGGCGGTGCAAGGTACAACTCTTCCTATGTACAGGGAGTTGGTATGGGGAGTCTTACCGATTCATTTGCTTCGTTAAAAAAACATGTTTATGATAATCAGTCTATTTCTCTTGCAGAATTCATCCGGGTCTTAAAAAATAATTTTAATGAATCGGAAGATTTTAAAGACGAACTTGTAAACAACACACCAAAGTATGGTAATGATGATGATTATGCTGATGATATATCCCGTATGATTTTTGAATCATTTTTTAACGCTGTCGATGGACGTCCTAATACAAAGGGCGGACATTTCAGAATTAATCTGCTACCGACTACCTGTCATGTGTATTTTGGCTCTGTCATAGGCGCTTTACCGGATGGACGTCTTGCAGGTAAACCGCTATCTGAAGGGATTTCCCCGGTGCAGGGAGCTGACAGACATGGACCGACTGCTGTATTAAAATCAGCTTCAAAATTGGACCATGTCAGAACCGGAGGAACTCTCTTAAATCAGAAATTTATTCCAGCGATATTTGAGGACGAGACTTCGGTCTCTAAAATAATTTCTCTTATCAGAACATACTTTAGAATGGATGGGCACCATATACAATTTAATGTAATTGATGCAGATACGCTTCGCGATGCTCAGAAAAATCCTGAAAATTATACAGATCTCATCGTTCGTGTTGCCGGATATTCAGATTATTTTAATGATTTAGGGGTTGAATTACAGAATGAAATTATTCAGCGTACCGAACAGTCTGTCTGACTGAAAATGTACTAATATGATAGATTATAGCATTTGATATGAGTGTCGGTTACAACCGTCTTTACTTCATAATGCTTATAATTCTTGATTTTGTCTCTTGATTTGAGTTCCGGCTCCGGTTACTTTACCTTACATGAAAGCTGATGATAATCGCCATACAGAAAAAACTCCGGGGAAATTTTCCCAGTATGGCATTTATAAAAAAGTACTTCTCATAACGCTTATTTTGTCGGTTACTCCGATCTTAATTTTTGGTTTATATACAATTTTGACACTTGATACAACCGGTGATGATATTGTTAATGAAATTGAAAATGTTCTCGACAGCAAAGTCCGCGAAACACTGGAACTTCAGGCACATTTTACAGCTTCCTCCGTTACTAAATTTTTGAAACAGCGTGAGATAGATCTGCTGAATCTTGCTGAAATTATCCCTACAGAAAAACACTATTTTGATTTTTATAAGCTTCATAAAAGTGAAATCTGGATTCGAACAGGGTATAATGAAACACCTCATGAAGCAAAGATATCTATTCCGATGTATAAAGAGATTTCCTTTATTGACAAAAATGGTTGGGAAAAAATCAGGATCACTAATAACTCGGTGATTGAAAAGAAAAACCTGAAAGATGTTTCAAAACCTGAAAATACAACTTATGGCGTTGAAAATTATTTCGAAGAAACGATCAGATTAAAACCGTTTGAAATTTATGTGTCCCATGTGACAGGTTTTTATATTACAGAACATGAACAGTTGGGAGATGCTGATAATATTGAAGAAGCTGTAGAGACTCCAATCTATAACGGAGTTGTTCGTATGGCGATGCCGGTGTATAATAATGATAATGTTATCGGTATTGTAATGATAGCTATTGATCATCAGCATTTTATGGAATTTACCCAGCATATTCTTCCTAACAGCAGTAAGCAAACAGTTTTCCCAAGTTATAACTCGGGAAACTATGCCTTTATGTTTGATGACCGGGGTTGGATTATTACACATCCAAAATATTGGGATATCCCCGGAATTGATGAAAATGGAGATTGGGTCAAAGCGTATAGTGAAAACAGCAGTGAAGAAGATATCAAAGCTGGAAGGATTCCATTTAATCTTGATACAGCAGGATTTGTCCATCCCAATTATCCCATAGTTGCCAAGGCAGTAAGAAACAAGGAAACAGGTTCAAAAGTTACGACCAATATCGGAGGTATACAAAAAGTTATGGCGTATGCACCGATTT
>QQUK01000320.1 GCA_008501655.1 Calditrichota bacterium | reverse complement strand
ATATACCGGAGATTTTAAAGCTACTGAAATCGAAGCTAACGGTTTTGCTACCCAGTTTTCCAAATTTGATGATATGATTTTTGGTAAAGTTAATATTGAAGGTTCATACACCGCATCAGGATGGGACCCGGAAGAATTTATAAATTCACTGCAGATGAATTCAGTCAGCCATATGAATGATGGCAAAGTCGCTTTATCGGGGGATATTTTTAAAGAGTCAAATAGATTGATTCAGAGTTTTGGGCAAAATCTAGATAAAGAACAAGTATTCAGGAATTTCTGGTCATCAGTTAAAATGGAAAACGGAAAAGTTTCTTTTGATAAACTGCAGAGTACAATGGGAACTATCGGTGACCTTGAACTTGACGGTTTTTATCATATCAATGGCGACTTAAATTATGTCGGAAAAATCTTGTTAACCAAAGAAATGACGGCAAAAGCTCTGTCAAAAGTAAAAGGAATAACATCTGTTCTTTCAAGTACAAATTCGATTGACCGGGTGGCTCTCCCGATAAAAATAACCGGAACGGTAGAAAAACCTTCACTTTCAATAGATATTTCCGGTTTAGCAAAAGATGCCGGAAAAGACCTGCTTAATGAGATCGGAAATTCACTCTTTAAAAAGAAGTGACAAGTGATAGCTGATGTTGTATACTTCTTTTTCTTATGAGCTGGATAATTGAACAAAGTACAATCTTAGCAAATATATTTTATTATCTGATTCAAGCTGTCCATTGGACAATTCTGATTTCAGTGTGTGCTTATCTGTTAGCCGCTGTACTCGGGCTGGTATTCGGATTAGCACGAATCTCTCACAATAAATTTCTTCGTACAATAGCCGGAATTTACATCAATGTTTTCCGTGGTGTACCGCTGTTGGTGCTGATTTTCTTCTTCTATTTTGGATTGGGCAAGGTTGTTAATCTCGACAGATTTACGGCTGGTGTAATTGCAGTCGGTACCTGTTATGGAGCATATATGGCTGAGATCTTCCGTTCCGGTATCGGAGCAATCAATTACGGACAGCATGAGGCTGCGTACTCCCTCGGGATGACTAAATGGCAATCGATGCGGTATATCATCCTGCCGCAATCATTTCGTATTGTTGTTCCGCCTGCAGCAAATGAGTTTATTGCCTGTTTGAAAGATTCGTCACTTGTGATGATTACCGGTCTCGGGGAACTTACCCGTGCCGGCAGGGAATACGCCTCTCAATATTTTCTGGATTTCCAGACATGGTTTATGGTCGGTTTGATCTATCTGGTGATGACCTTGACATTAACAAAAGTTGTGAAGATTCTGGAAAAGAAATTTCAAATACATGGGTTCGGAGTGAAAAAAGATGCTCATTGATGTTAAAGATATTCATTGTCATTTTAAAAATGTCCATGCACTCAATGGAGTTTCTCTTTCAGTGGATGCCGGAGAAGTTGTTGTGATACTTGGACCGTCCGGTTCAGGAAAGTCGACGTTGTTAAGGTGTTTGAACGCTCTTGAAGATATCCAATCGGGGGAGATAAATATAGACGGATATATGATTGATAAAAACCATCATGATATCCATGAGATTCGGCTTGAAGTCGGTATGGTCTTTCAGCAGTTTAACCTCTTTCCGCATCTGTCTGTATTGGAAAATGTTAATATTGCTCAGCGAATCGTTCGAAAAAGAAAAAAAGATGAGTGTACTTCCGTCTCGATGAAACTCTTAAATAAAGTTGGGATGGCAGATAAGATAGATGCATATCCGGGACAACTTTCCGGCGGTCAGAAGCAGAGAATTGCGATAGCACGAGCACTGGCGATGAATCCTAAAATTATGCTGTTTGATGAAGTAACGTCTGCCCTTGACCCTGAGATGATAGGAGAAGTGCTTGAGGTTATGCAGCAGCTTGCCAGGGAAGGGATGACGATGCTTGCCGTGACGCACGAGATTGGGTTTGCTAAGGAGGTAGCCAATAGAATTATATTCCTCGACCATGGTCAAATTCTGGAAGATACAACTCCTGACCAATTTTTTTCAAATCCCAAAACAGAGAGAGCTAAAGATTTTTTAGCGAAGGTACTGTAATGAAGATATCTGTTATCAGTTTACTATTATTATTTTTTACCGGTTCTTTGTCAGCTCAACATGACCATGACTTTTTAAAAGATAGAATGAGTAAAAAGTCTGATGTTGTATATACCATTCGTGCCGATGTAGAGCCTGACTTCGGTATTGTTAAAGGATCTCTCGAGCTTGAGTTTCTGAATAATACTGATACTGTTTTGAATTCACTTTCTTTTGCCGTTCTATTACAGGAGTACAAGGAAGGGACTAAACTTGCCAACAGACATTTTCTTGTGGATTACGATACTCTGTTTATATCGGACACAAGTTCCGGCTATATGAAAATTGATTCAATAACGTATCTGGGGGTTACACTTGGGTCTGAGCAATATCGGTTACAAGAAGGTTATCTGAATGTAAATCTTCCTGCTTCTGTACCACCCGGAGAAAAACGGTATTTGTTTTTATCATTTGAATCAAAGATTCCGGTAGTGATTGAAGAGAAGAGATTTGTCAGGCTCTTTAAGGATTTCTTCCCAAAGCTTATCCAGTTCGATTCAAATATTCGATATGATTTTGGCTGGTATGAAAATAATCTACCTTTTGCAGATTTTCATGTTGAGCTGAATATAATAGGGGGTTATCAGTTGTCTCATCCCGGAAAATTATTAAATGAGAAACGAATTTATGATCTGCCTGACTCCGGTAGCCTGTGGATAGACTATACTAAATATGTAGATTCATTGTCGGAGCATAAATATGCGATTGCTTCCAAAAAATCTCGTGACTTTCAATTTGTTGTTAGCAGAGGTTTTCAAAGAGATAGACTTATCAGTGAGAATTACTCAATTGATGCACAATATCATCTGAAAAAGTGTAAATATGAATGGGCAGGGAGAGCTGTACTGGTTGCTGACAGCTTGATAACAGAGTTAAACAAAACATACGGTGAATTCCCATATAAAAGTCTTGAACTCTGTGCGATCGATTCGACATTTTTACAATTTGGCAGCGGTCCGATTATCTTTATACCAAGAGATGTAAAAAAAGAATATGATATGGCTTTGTACATTCTTTCAGAGTTGACAAAACTCTATGTTCCAAAAATAATATCGAATGAGAATGAATCAGCATATTTTTCAGATGGTTTCGCCACATATATAGCAATGCGAACAGCTTTTGAACGATATCATAATGATGGTTATTCGGATTTGAAACGGTATGAGAAAAGACTGAGGAATAAAACAAAAGCATATAAACTGCATGAAAAAGATATCAAAGCACTCGATCCTTTGGGTTATCCGGTAACAATTCCAAATGATGATGTCGCCTCTGATATTAAAGCGATTCCTCTTTATTTTCATAATGTCTTCAGAAAAATTCCGGCATGGTTAGAATTAATCAGATATGTTGCAGGGGATTCTGTTTTTAATCCGGCTTTACAAAAAACTTTAGAAAAATATGCATTTCAATCTGTAAGTTCCGATGAATTTGTTTCTGGATTTTCAAACAATCTCAATACTGAAATATTGAGCGAAGAGTATCTGCATAATCTATTAGCTGATGTTGATTCAATAGATTTTACTATTGAGAATACCAAGATAGAACAAAAAAA
>QQUK01000231.1 GCA_008501655.1 Calditrichota bacterium | reverse complement strand
CACCTGATCGGCAATCGCTTTAAGTATCTTATTTGTATCAGATGATTCATCGATTTTGATTTCAATATAGTTGTTAAACTCAGTCATCGATCTAACGCCTTCAATATCACGGATGAATCTGCCATTACCTTCGATATCTACCTGAATAGAATTTTTTCCGAATTTTGATTTTACACCAGTAAGTGTTCCATCGAGCACCTTGTTTCCTTTTGAAATCATACAGAGATGGTCGCATAATTTTTCAGCCTGCTCCATAACATGGGTCGAAAAGAGAATCGTTTTCCCTTCATCTTTGAGATCCATAAGGATTGATTTAATCAATTCCATATTAATCGGGTCAAGACCGGAAAATATCTCATCTAAGATTATGATCTCCGGTTCGTGCATGATAGTTGTAATAAACTGAAGTTTCTGCTGCATCCCTTTGGAGAGTTCATCAACTTTTTTTTCTTTATAATCTATCAGGTCAACCCGCTTGAGCCATTTATCTATATTCTGGCTAACCTTTTTAGAATCATACCCTTTAAGTGCAGCCATATAGTTAATAACTTCATTTAGGGTCATTTTCTTGTACAGACCACGTTCTTCCGGAAGATACCCAACTTTATCCAAAAAGCTGTTATCTACTTTTTTACCCTGAAAAAGAATTTGTCCCGAATCCGGGATTGTGATATTCATAATCATCCGTATCGTTGTCGTTTTACCGGCACCGTTCGGACCAATAACGCCGTAGATAACCCCTTTGGGTACCTCTAAAGAGAGGCTGTCAACTGCGACCTTACCTTCGTATTCTTTCCTGATCTTATCTAATTGTAATATCATATCCTACTTTCCACATAGTTATGTTTATTTATAAAAGACTCTTTCTATCGTCAACTAAAAAACTATATTCCTAGCAAATTCATAAACTCAAGTGCGTTTTTGGCAGCCTGGCCATGGTGACAGTTATTAAAAAAGACAAAGATTTTTTTAACTTTAGCTGATAACTTGATTGTTTTATCCCTCCAGTCAGTAAGTTCCTCTTCAGAATAATTATAATCATATCTCAGGTCTCCCCCGTTCCACCATTTTTCAGCATTTCTACCGTGCAACCTGATGTAAGCTGTCTCAGTTGTTGCAAAAGCATCAGGTTTTAAAAGTGCTGATATTTGTGGTTCATCCACACAGACGTACCCAATTTTCTCAGATTTCAGATAATCATACATTTCCCGATTGACCCAACTATTATGTCTAAATTCTACAAATAGCGGATTCGGAGTAACAGCATTTTTGACCAGAGAGATATATTCTAAATTATATTTATTATATTTAAATGAAAAAGGGAACTGGGCAAGAAGTCCGGATAGTTTTGATTCATCTACAAAAGGTCTGATAGACTCAGCAAATGCTGTGACATCAGCATCCAAATCAGTCCTTCTGTGAGTAAAAGATTGAGGGACTTTGATTATAAAGTCAAAATGTGAAGGTGCTTTTTTAACAACATTATACATCACAGCAGGGTGTGGAATACGGTAATATGTAGAATTTATCTCGACCGTCGGGAAATAATTGAAATAATGATCAAGCATCTTCCCTTTCTCAATTTTTTGTGGGTAAAAATTCTCCCGCCAGTCTTCAAATGAATAACCGGAAGTACCTATCCGAATATCAGTTTCTGTTACGTTCATTCTTTCTATCGCATTTGATTTTATTTGTTCTATATACTATCTGTACGATAACATATTCAGCAAGATTTCAGATGAAATCACTTTTTATCAGTATCTATTTTTTGAAACCGGACAAATCCGCATTTGGGGCATACCCATTTTCGCTGTTTGTGAAATGAGCGTTTTTCCTCTTTCATGGGAGATTTACAGCGTTTACAAATCATCTTACTGAGTAAGTTTTAAGAAATCGGTCAGAAGAAATTCCATCCGGCCAATAAAAGTCGACATGCGGGACATGACCGTGTAACCAAAAGTCGTTCCGAAAAATACCATGAGAAAATATGTTCCAAGTTTAGCCACTTTCCCAACAGCACCTTTATGTTCCCGACTGAAATAGAAATATGTCAATGTTGATATCAAACCGACCAGAACAACTAATCCGGTTATGTTAAATGCACCGTCCAACGAGACAAGTGGTGCTATAGATGCCGATAATTGCTTGATCGTTCGGTGGTACATCATAGTCGGTATGGCTACACCAGCACCTGACCCAATCATAACAGCGATTGAAATTCGGGAGAGAGAAACCGTTTTAGGGTGAAACCGCCCCAACATAAAAAGTCCAAGAGTCAATGGAATGACTAACAAAACATCACCATCAAACAAAGGTTCAAATAGCAAATCCATCAATGTGTTTGACCATGTTATTACTAAAACATATCCGATAGAGACACCGATCAGCAGTGATTCAGCAAACTTGTATACAATATTATCTCTATAGAGGAAGCTCAGGATTGCTAAAGTCAATAGCCCTGCAATAATTGTACCGACATCCATCAGTTTTTCCCCGATTTTTTAGACCGAAAATAAATTATATTTCCAAGTATGACTAAAAAGATAACATATAGATGAGCTGAAGATTGGGCAAGCATACCCCTTGCACCGCCTCCGTCAATACCTATCAGCTTTTCATATTCGGCAGCACCGCGTAATCCACCCATCATAGCCTGCATCTGACCGGATGCCAAATACGGGTCATAAGTTGTTACCATTGCTGCTGTCACTACACCATAAATATTTAACTTATAACGACCACCATATTCTATCCAGTGTGTGATAAGACTGCCATCTGCAATTGAGATTATTCCGTTTATATCATCATAGTTTACTATTCCTTGAAGCATCTCAATGTCTGCATAATCATTTCCGGGATAATCCTGTGGAAATGTGGCACTTATAGACTCTCCCATAGATAAGATAGCAGCAACATATTGTGGCCGAAAACCGAGATAAACAAAATCTTTACCGTATTCCTTCTTATACTCTTTGGCTGTATTGTGCATTAATCGGTACCCTATCAGGGTTCCTTCGGGGAAAAGAGAGACACCAATGAGTTTTATATCATTTTTAAAGGCATGTCTCAAAACGGCAAGTGCAAGCGGTCTGATTTCCGGAAGTGAAGATGCTTCATGATCGAATGAGACCATCATGAGAGAACCGGCAGGTAAGGCATCAATCTTATCAAACAGTTTTTGTGTATATGGAGAGACTTTGACATCGAGTGAAATGTTCAGTGCCATTGTCACCAGGATGACAAGAAACAGACCGATAAAGACATAATGTCTTGGCAGCAGATTTTTCATTTCTCTCCTCCAAGCCAGGTTCGTTCTATACCCAAGATTACTCTTAAAGAAGTCGTCAATGACCCAAGTCCGATACCGATTAATATTGCCCGCCGGGCTGACATTGCCGGATAATTACGAATCCAGTCGGCGATTTCGGGGAGTTGATCGGAGAAAACGCCACCAATATTAGAACGGCTTAAGAGTATGATAAGGGCTGAGCCAAGAAGTATCGAAGCCGGAAGTGACCTTGCTCTGAATCCCCTGAAAGATGCTGATGCTACAAAAAAGGCAAGCAAGGCAAACACTGTAGAATGCATTGGCGCCTGAATGTTTTCAAATATCCAGATAAACGGTGTGTCCGCTTTAATTCCCCAAATCAAGGCAAGAATCGGC
>QQUK01000095.1 GCA_008501655.1 Calditrichota bacterium | reverse complement strand
CATCAATCCGTTTTTTTGACATAAGGAGCATCCTTTTCTTTTATTTTCTCTCTTGCCTTAGTAAGTTTCCCGGCAAGACGGGGAGTATCTTTTTTCTTTTGGAGTTCTGTGAAGACCTCTTCGGCAAGTTGCGGGAATCCCTGGGCTAGATACAAATCGCCGATAGTCTCAGTATAAAACAGAATCTTACGGTTGATTCTTTTAGGAGAAATAACCGGTTTTGATTCACTCGAACGTTTTAAAGTAATTGTCGTTGTTATCTCTTTTTTTTCAGTTAATGACGATGCCAGATATTCCGTCATCGGATCAAGCATTTGAATTTTCTGATAACAATTAAATGCAGAGAACTGGTCACCGGATGAAAATTTTATATCACCGATATATTTTAATGCGACAAGATTATCTGAATCGATTGAAAGAATTTTATAAAATTCTTTTTCAGAAGATTCAATCTGTCCGGCATAAAAAAGTGACTTTGCATATATCAGTCGTGCAGAAAGAGGGAAGACATCATCATCAAGATGCTGCCTGCAAAGTTCAACAGCTTTGGAATATTTTTTCTCCCCGAAACATTTCGAAGCAGTTGCTGCCCAGAAACCGGATGATGCGAGATGTTCGGTCAGCTCCTGCGTATTTACCTTATCCAGCTTAAACATAATAAGTTATCTAATAGAATGATGGGCAAAAAGCAAGTGAAAAGCAACTGCAGGATGCTACAGCTTTTTTATGATCTTGCTGGTCGAACGTCCTTTGAGAAATTTCACCCGTTTCACAATACCGCCATTTGCTTTAACAAAATCAGCACCAACAATTTCTGAGATTTTATAATCAGCACCCTTCACCAATACATCAGGTCTGACTGACTGAATCAGCTTAAGGGGAGTATCTTGACCGAAATAGATGATATAATCAACAGATTCAAGCGCCAACAGAACTATTGCACGGTCGAGTT
This sequence comes from Calditrichota bacterium, assembly GCA_008501655.1. Taxonomy (GTDB): domain Bacteria; phylum Zixibacteria; class MSB-5A5; order GN15; family FEB-12; genus QQUK01. The sequence continues at coordinate 2,734 of QQUK01000095.1, read as the reverse complement.
GTTTATTGAGAGGACGACTGTTCCCTTTTAATCTTCGCACTGAGGCATCACTGTTAAGCCCAAGGATTAAAACATCACCAAAAGACTTTGCTCGAGCAAGATACTCAACATGCCCCCTATGGAGAATATCAAATACACCATTCGTAAATACTATTTTTTTTCTTTGGTGTTTCAGTTTTTTGATGAGTTTGGTAACATCTTTTTGAGGTATGATATTATTTTTCACGATGTTTATCGCTTAACAAGAATCCCGTTATCAATATTTAAATTCAGTTCTTTTTCCAACAGATCCGGAGTAACTGAAGCAGTACCGATTTCTCCTACCGTGATACCTGCTCCGGCATTAGCAATGATTGATGCTTCGATCAGGTCGGCACCGGCACAGACTGCTGAGACAAATGTGGCAATAACCGTATCTCCGGCACCGGTTACATCAAAGACTTTCCGGGCAAATGTCGGTATGTGCGAAGGCTTATATCCATCACGGAACAGAGACATGCCATCAGCACCTCGGGTAATAAGAATTGACTTTGCCTGAAGTTTTTTCAACAGACCGTTTCCGACTTCAAGGAGATCATCTTCGGTTGAAATCCGTTTCCCATAAGCAAAGCCGGCTTCATGATGGTTGGGTGTAATTAGCGAAACTTTTTTATAATTATGAAAATGTGTTTCTTTTGGGTCAACCGCTATAAAAATATCATTCTGAATACAGAGTTCTATCACTTTATCAAGCAGGGATAAAGTAATCATCCCTTTACCATAGTCTGAGATTACAACCGCAGATATTTTATCAAGATTACTTCTAAAAACAGCGAGAACTTTCTCCTCAACGACTGCATCCAATTCATGTCTGTTCTCTCTATCATATCGGACAATCTGCTGATTTCCGGCAATCACTCTTGTTTTGATAGTTGTCTGGCGACTGGAATCATTAACTAAATAATTCGAGCTTATATCCCGCTTTTTCAAAAGTTGGGAAAGTTTTATCGATGCCTCATCTTCACCAACAACTCCGACCAGCAGCGGTTCATCGCCAAGCCGATTGATATTTGCACCAACATTGGCAGCGCCACCTAAGAGAAACTTATCGGATGTAACTTCAACCACCGGCACCGGAGCTTCAGGTGAAATCCGGTTCACCGCCCCAAAGAGGTACTCATCGAGCATAATATCACCCAAAATGAGGATTTTCGACTTCCCCATTTTCGAAGTTAACTCTTTAATTCTCTCAGGTTTAATAGGCATAGCGGTTTATTTACATTCCAATCGTTAATTATAATTTGACTTCGCTTGAGAATATATTACAATGGTTACCCAGAGACAAGTGAAAGAATTGAAAAAATAGCGTAAGAATTAAAGAGGATTTATGAAAGAACAACAACCTCAACAGCAGTTAAATATCGAGATTGGCGATAAAGAAGCTGAAGGTATTTATGCAAATCTGGCAATGATCATTCATTCTCCAACCGAAATCATTATAGATTTTGCACGGGTCATGCCAAGAGCTCCAAAAGCAAAAGTACAGGCACGGATAATAATGACTCCAATGCATGCCAAACTATTAAAACAGGCACTTGATGACAATCTAAAGAAATTCGAAAAACAGTTTGGTGAAATAAAAACGTACGGTTCCATTGATAAACCATCAAAACCTATCGGCTTTGATAACTCCGAACCAACAGAAGGATAATTATGTCTACAGGTAAATTTGCATTTGTTCTCCACTCTCATCTGCCCTATGTCCTCTCACACGGACGATGGCCTCACGGTACAGACTGGCTGTGTGAAGCTGCCGCAGAAACTTATCTGCCGATTCTTCGCGTACTCAATGAAATGATTGCCGATGGATTAAAACCTAAACTTACTATCGGCCTTTCCCCGGTCCTCTGTGAACAGCTTGCTGACAATACATTTAAAGAAGAGTTTATCTCTTACCTCCAGCAGAAAATCAAAGCTGCCAGACATGACATCGGAGAGTTTGAAAAATATGAACAGACAAATATGCTTGCTAATGCAAATTTCTGGATTGAGTTTTACTCAGATGCCTTAAAACATTTTGAAGAAATCGGTCAGGATATCCTCTTTGAGTTTAAGAAACTGCAGGATAACGGTTATATTGAAATCATAACTTGTGGTGCTACCCATGGGTATTATCCGTTGTTATCACGCGATGAATCCCTGCAGGCACAAACGAAAGCAGCCGTGAAAAACTATCGGAAACATTTTGAGAAAGACCCCAAAGGTATCTGGCTCCCGGAATGTGCTTACCGTCCAAAATATGAATGGACACCACCGGTACCGATTAATAATGCCCAAAAACCATATCTTCGAAAAGGCTCCGATGAGTTTCTTTCCGAAAACGGCATAGAATACTTTATCGTTGACTCTGCGCTGCTCAAAGGCGGAGAATCTAAGGGTGTCTACATTGACCGTTTTGAAGCTTTGAAACTTCTCTGGAATGAATTTGAAAAAGGATACCAACCGAGAAACGAAGAAGTTGATAAAACTCCTCGTAAAGTCTATCTGGTCCAGTCCGAAGCCGAAGGGAAAAAACCGACAGCTATCTTCACCCGTGACCCTGAAACAGGTGTTCTGGTCTGGTCGGGAGAACATGGATATCCGGGTGATGGACATTATCTCGACTTTCATAAAAAACGGTTCCCCGGTGGACATAGATACTGGGCGGTGACTTCATCAAAAGCAGACCTTGCTGACAAAGTTGAATATAACCGTC
>QQUK01000331.1 GCA_008501655.1 Calditrichota bacterium | reverse complement strand
GGAGGCCTGTCCTCCTGACATCAATGTCGGAACCACAGGGGTTCCGACCTACTTCTCCTGTAGGGGCGGTTCGCGAACCGCCCCTACAAACCGCAGATGTGTCGGCAACAGATGCCCTCATCTCCCCCTTACAATCTGTCATACTGAGCTTGTCGAAGTATGCACCTTCAATCTCCCCTCTAAAAAGAGGGGATTAAGGGGTATATTTACAAAAGTCACACAGAGCGGAGTCGAAGTGGACTTTTGGAATCCCTTGCGTAACAATCCGGACTTCCTTACGTTTATTTATACAGACAAACAAAATCATCAAAAACGCAGGAAGAAATTCATGTTTGACAGAGATATCCTCTTAAAACCGTATCGCTTCAACCTCTATTACGCACAGGACCTTGTCGCTGACCTCGCTGACGCCAAACTGTATGAGACACCGGCGCCCGGACTTGAGAATCATCCCGGCTGGACGCTGGGGCATCTGGCGACCGGCTCGGCGATGATCGCCGAGGACCTCGGTGAAGCGTCGCCTCTCCCTGACAGCTGGGTCGAGATGTTTCAGCGCCGGGGGCCCGGTGACCCGCGCCTTCCCGATTGCGTTGGCGACGACCTTCCGACCAAAGCGGAGTTGTTGGCAGAGCTTGAGGCAAAACATCAGCAGGTCGAACGGTTGATTCAGACAGTCGATGATGCCAAATTTGCCGAACGGTGTGAATGGCGCTTCGAGCGCTTTTTCCCGACGACATATGATATGGTTCTGTTTATGTGTGTGACCCATGAAGCGATGCATCTTGCCCAGGTGGCGGCATGGCGGAGAGCATTCAAATTGCCGTCTTCATTGGGACGAATCCGGTAATGACTAGGAACATACTTCGACAAGCTCAGTATGACTGATTATAGAAGATGTAAATTACAATTTGTCACCCTGAGCCTGTCGAAGGGTGCACAATTCTGACACACTTCAAAACTTTTGAAGGCGCGGTCACGTGACTGCGCCTTCAGCTTTTATCGATTTTCATACAACTATAAGGGTGAATGACAAAACAAAAGTCACACTGAGCAGAGATGTAGGTCAAGAGGCCAGTCCTCTTGACATCAATGTCGGAACCACAGGGGTTCCGACCTACTTCTCCTGTAGGGGCGGTTCGCGAACCGCCTCTACAAACGTCAAGACCGCTGGGATCCTGCCCTAATTCTTGGCTTTCTTCTTGACGAGACCGCGGAGAATCTTGAGGTTCTCGATATCTTCAAGAAGCTCATCACCTTTCGGTGTCTCAAGAATCATCGGGATTTTTTTGAGTTTGGGGTCGTTGACGATATTTTCAAAGGCGGTCAGACCGATGAACCCTTTGCCGAGATGTTCATGACGGTCCCGTTTGGAACCGAACTCTTTTTTGGAGTCGTTCATGTGGATGATTTTCAATCTGTCGAGTCCGATGATGTCGTCAAACGATTTCATCGTTTTTTTGTAATCTTTCGGGTCGCTGATAGCATACCCCGCCGCAAAAATATGGCAGGTATCGATACATACACCGAGCCGTTCATGCCCGCCTGAGTTTTCAATCATATAGGCGATCTGCTCGAAAGTATAACCAAGATTCGTCCCCTGCCCGGCAGTACATTCGAAGAGCAGGTTGACGTTGTCGGTTTCGGGGAGTTCTTCAAACAGTTTTTTGACGTTTTTGCAGATCGTGTCCATCCCCTTTTCCTCCCCCTCGCCGACATGCGACCCGGGGTGAAAGACGAGGTTGGGGATTTTGAGCATCTCGCATCGGGTCATCTCTTCTTTGAGGGCTTGGTATGATTTTTTGTTCAGGTCCGGTTTCGGAGAAGCGATGTTGATGAGATAAGACGAATGCGAAGTCGAGACGGTAACGCCGAGTTCTTCGATATTTTTGAAATATTTGTCGAGTTCTTTCTGGTCGATTTTTTTAGCGCGCCATTGGGAGTTCGATTTGTTGAACATCTGGATAGTGTCGCAGGTCGCTGTTTTGCCTCGTTCGATGGCGTTAAAGACTCCGCCTGCGATTGATTCATGGGCTCCGAATAACATGGGGTACCTCTATTGCTAGTATGGGTTTACGGATTTCTGTTGTCCACATTATACGCAGAGGCGGGGAGATTTTCAAGTGAGATTGCATATTTTTCTCAAAATTAAACTGACAGCCTTTGTCAGTCAGCCAATTTATATTAAACGCACGGACAGGGAGCTAGGAACGCTGGTAAAAGTGGGGCTATTTTTATTAGTGGTTGAAATGGAAAATCGTGAAGGGGCAGCATGGCGGCTAAATGGACTGAGATTGAAGATTCGAAACATGATTTGCTCGATATACTCAAGATGCTCTCTGAGGGGAAAAGTTTTGCTGAGATTCAGAAGGTTGAGCCGGTGATTGATGGTAAAGTTTTACAGCAGGTATTTGAGCGGGTTGAACAATATTTGCGGATGCATCTGATTTTGGATGAACTTATGTACCTGCAGAGTCAGACGTTTACGGAGCAGGAGAAATTTTACCGGAAGGAAACTTCTCAATTTTCAGAAGATGAGGAACATGAGATTATTCAGTTGTGGGAATATGATTTTTCTGAAGCAAAAATAGCAAAGATATTTTTACGGGATAAAAAAGAGATTCAAAATCTGTTAAATAATATTAAGAAGAAAGGTGCATATAATGGCTGAAATTGTGATTCGGGATACTGAAGTAAAAGTTACTGATGTTCTCAGGATGATTGGCGATGGGTTTACTTATGGACAGATAGTCGATAAATATCCGAAACTTGCAATAGCAGATATAATGATGTCTGCTAAAGTTGCCGAAGAGATTATCGGTTCAATGGTAAAAATCCGCGGAAATAATCTATCTAATCTGCAGATGGAGTTTGTGTTTAAAAACGGCCGGTTTCAATCGCTTGAGGAGTTGCAGGAAAAACATCCGAGAGCGTTTGAAAAATGGAACACGGCAGAGGATAATAATCTTGTATCACTTTATAAGAGCGGTAAAACAGTCAAAGAGATAGCGACGATACTGCAGCGATCTATCGGCTCTATCAGGGCAAGATTGTTAAAATTCGGGTTGATAGAGGCAAGTTAATCTTCAGTTAAGCAGTCAGCTTCGATTTCGACAAACCAGTCATCGCGTACGAGTCCTTTGACAACGACCATTGTAGCTGCAGGACGAATGTCTGCAAAAAATTCACCATGAGCACGACCGACATCATCCTGTACGGAGACATCGGTTATATACATAACGGTGCGGACGACATTTTCGATAGCGCCACCGGCATCTTCGATTGCTTTTTTGATGATGGTCAGGCATCGTTTTGCCTGTCCATAAGCATCACCGGGTGATGCTGTTGAGCCATCTTCTAAGATGGGACCAGTGCCGGAGACACAAATTTGATTTCCTACTCTGACTGCTCGGGAGAATCCGAATGTTTTTTCATATGGGGAGCCTGAGGATATGAGTTTTTTTGGCATGTTGTTTTCCTTTTATTTTTGTCGGGTTCTTCGTGATGCTTTTGCATCTCTCCGGGAACCCGACCTACAATTTATTTTTTACGATATCAAGACTATGGAACCCGACCTACTTGAACGATTTGTCGGGTTCTTCGAGATGCTATTGCATCTCTCCGGGAACCCGACCTACAATTTATTTTTTACGATATCAAGACTATGGAACCCGACCTACTATCTTTGTCGGGTTTCTC
>QQUK01000097.1 GCA_008501655.1 Calditrichota bacterium | reverse complement strand
ATACTTCAAATTCTCTACACCCCGGTCGGAAAGGAAATGATAATGCAGATGCGGTACTTCCTGCCCCAATCCGTTATTTATCTGTACCCGAAAATGATCAGCAATCCCCAGTTTATTGGCGACAACTTTAACCGTCGCATCGCAAAGAGCCAGCATCTCCGGATTGGATTGATAAAAATTCTCCGACTCCTCTTTAGGGATGATTAGCAAATGCACCGGAGCTTTTGGGTTGATGTCGGCGATGACGATAATATCGTCGGTTTCGTGAAATATTTTGGATGGAATTTCCCGGTTGATAATTTTTGTAAATATTGACGGCATGATAGAGTTTCCTTTTCGATAATATTGTATGAATTTAAATATAATCAGACCTCTTGCCAAAATCAATTTTTGTTTGTACATTATTATTCTAAATTGAGTATAAAAGTATAGTTGATATAAAGATATAGGAGTAGCAGGCCAATGTCAGGTCATTCAAAATGGTCGACGATTAAACGGAAAAAAGGTAAAGCCGACGCCGAGCGCGGAAAACTGTTTACTCGTCTCATAAAAGAAATCACTGTCGCAGCACGTGAAGGCGGTGGTGACGCGGAAGCAAATCCGAGACTCAGAACTGCAGTAGCCACAGCCAAAGCATCCAACATGCCGGCTGATAATATCAAACGCGCCATCCAAAAAGGTACCGGCGAACTCCCCGGCGTAACTTACGAGGGTGTCACCTACGAAGGCTACGGACCAGGTGGTGTAGCAGTCTATATGGAAGTCCTCACCGACAACAAAAATCGCGTAGTCGCCGAAGTCCGCCATATCCTTTCCAAATACGGCGGAAATCTTGGATCCAACGGTTGTGTTGCCTGGATGTTTGATAAAAAAGGAATTATCACTATCGAACTTGAAGCTGCCGATGAGGACACAGTCATGGAAATAGCAACCGATGCCGGCGCTGAAGATATCCTGACTGAAGATGGTGCTTATGAAATTCTGACCGACCCTGCAGATATCGACACCGTCCGCTCCGCTCTGGAAGCAAAAGGTATCCCGATGGCTGAAGCTGAGGTTACCATGCGACCGCAAAACACAGTTAAACTGACATCGGAATCGGATGCATCATCAATGCTGAAGATGTTTGAACTTCTGGAAGAAAACGATGATGTCCAGAAAGTTTATGCGAACTTTGATATTGACGAAGCTCTTCTTGAGAAATTAATGGATTAACCTTAGTCTGATATGATTATATAAAAGCTGTCAGGTATCTAGCCTGACAGCTTTATTCTTTGGATAACAAAAATGCAAAATATCAAAGGTGTTTTATTCGATCTCGATGGAGTTTTGTTTATCGGTGATAAACCTATAGATGGAGCTATCGACACTCTTGATTATTTAAGAGAAAAAAATATCAAAATGCGCTTTCTGACCAATACCACAACAAGGTCATTTGATAGTTTATATGAGAAGTTAGAAAAAATGAATCTCCCGATACAAAAAAAAGAACTGTACGCTCCGCCTAAAATTGCGGCTCAGTTTCTTAAATCAGAAGGAAATCCGACTATCTATCCGGTATTGGAAGATGCCACCAAGCCTGAGTTTGATGAATTTAAGATAGATGAAAAAAATCCGGACTGGATTGTCATCGGGCATTACGGTGAAAAATGGGATTATGATTTGATGCAAAGTCTTTTTGATAAAGTGATGAACGGTTCCAAAATATTAGCCCTCCATAAAGGGAAATACTGGCAGACTGATCGGGGGCTTACGCTGGATATCGGGGCTTTTGTCGTCGGATTGGAACATGCAACCGGAGCAAAAGCATTTGTTGTCGGGAAACCGGAGTCGACTTTTTTTGAGGTCGCTTTTAAAAGTATGAATCTGAATAAAGATGAAGTCATTATGGTCGGTGATGATCTGACAAACGATATCTTCGGTGCGCAAAATTTCGGACTCAACGCATTCCTTGTACAAACAGGAAAATATCGGGAAGATTTAGTTCTTGGTTCCGAAATTAAACCATATAAAATTATAGCATCAGTAGCAGACTTAAAAACTCTTCTTTAATTCAAACAATTCCATAAACAGGCTCGTATACGAATCATGTCCATTGAATATACCAATAAAATAAACCGGCATTACTCCAGAGATAATCTCTTTGAATCGATAATTGATGCGATTAAAAGTGCAGGGATAGAACTCAGCAACCTCACCCGGGAACATATCGGCTCTTTCGAGGAATTCCATATCGGCGGTCGTGATGCTACCCATTATCTGGCTAAGTTCGCTGATTTGAAATCAGGCAGCCATATCCTCGATATCGGCTGTGGTGTAGGCGGACCGGCGAGAACGCTTGCTGATGAATACGGATGCCATGTTACCGGCATTGATGTCACTAAAGAATACATTCACACAGCAAGAGAACTTTCACGGCTTGTCGGACTTGCTGATAAACTTGATTTTCAGGTCGCCAATGGAACAAAGCTATCGTTCGACAACGATACTTTTGATATCGTCTGGATGCAGCATGTCAATATGAATATAGCCGAAAAAGATCTGCTTTTTACCGAAATCAATCGGGTTTTAAAACCGAACGGGCAGTTTATCTTTTACGAAGTCATTAAACAGAATGATGTTCCTCTCCAATTTCCGGTCCTTTGGGCGATGACTCAGGATATGTCGCATCTGATACCGGTTGATGAATATAAAGAACTGCTTAAAAATTCAGGCTTTAAAGAAATGAAGTGGGAAGACCGTACTCAATTTGCTCTGGACTGGTATGACCATCTCTCCGACAGAAAAAAACGGGCAGAAAAAAACAAACTGAATCTCAGTCAGATTATCCATACAGATATCCCCCAAAAAGTACAGAATGTCCTTTTTAATCTCAAAGAGAACCGTATCTCGGTCGTTCAGGGATTGTACCAAAACCTGTAATCACATAATATAAAGCCGTAACTTTTTTTATTTGATATTTCTCTCAGTTCCCTCTATGATTCAGTATGAGAATTTTAGGATTAGACCCCGGATTAAACATCACTGGCTACGGGATATTAGAGCGGGAAGACGGGAATATCAAAATAGTCGAAGCCGGTATCATCAAGCCGAACTCGAAACTTCCTCTTGAAAATCGTCTGTTGGAACTTGGTGATGAACTCGATAATATTATCTCCCAGTTTAAACCGGATTTGATAGCGATTGAAGAACTTTATTCACATTACGGTCATCCGAAAACAGCAATCATAATGGGGCACGCCCGGGGGATTCTTTTTTACAAAGCTGCCGAATCAAAAATCGCCGTGACTTCGTACGCCTCGACCAAAATCAAAAACTCCCTGACCGGAAACGGACGGGCATCAAAACAACAGGTGCAGTATATGGTGACCTCGACGTTGAACCTGACTCAGCTTCCGGAACCGGCTGATGTCGCCGATGCACTGGCTGTTGCCCTCTGTCATCTCCGGACAATTGAACATGAGAAAGTGATAAATTCATGATAAGCTCGATACGCGGAACATTAAAACAGATTACTGAACAATACGCTCTGGTCGAAAATCAGGGGACATCGTATGAGATACTTTTGCCTTCAGGTCTTGCTGAACGGTTAAAAGAGAACGGCCAGATTGGGAAAGAGATAGAGTTTAAGACAATTTATTATATCGAAGCTGGCGACAAAAAATCGAACCATTACCCGCGACTGGTCGGGTTTATCGATTCAGTCGATCGCGAGTTC
>QQUK01000370.1 GCA_008501655.1 Calditrichota bacterium | reverse complement strand
AAACCAGATTGAAGCAAACCCTCAGGTTGTAATCGTCGACTACTCAACGGAAAACTATTGATATGAAACAGTATAAAAGGTCAATAAGATTATCAGAACAATTGCTCCGGGATATCTCCTCGTTTTTCTTAGCGGAATTAAATGATGGCGCACCGGCATTGATAACATTTACACATGTAAAACTGACCGATGACCTGAAATACGCAACTATATATTATTCCTGTCTTGGTACTGATGAACAAGCCGGCTCTTCTCAGAATTATCTGAATAAACATAAAAAGACAATCCGGCAGCATATCGGGAGAAATTTACACACCAGGTTCATTCCGGAGTTCACATTTAAATTTGACACTTCTATCGCAGAAGGTATTAAAATCGAAAAACTGTTAAATGAAATTAATGAAGACAACAAATAAAATACTGTTCGAACAACATCAACCTCCGGTAAAAGAAATATCCGATATTATAGAGCGAGCTGCAGTTATTCTGGTGGTGTCACATCTTGAACCGGATGGAGATGCACTTGGTACCCAGCTTGCCGTTGGCACCTACCTTGAATCTCTTGGTAAAAGAGTTGTTCGGGTCCGGGATGGTGTTATTCCCGAAAAATATAGTTTCCTCAAAGGTGCTGATAATATACCTACTTTTGAAGAACTGAAACCCAGCGACAAAATTGATACAGCGATTATTCTTGAATGTCCCAATGTGAACAGAGTTGGGAGTGGTAAGCAGCTTTTAACTGAAGATACAATAATCATCAATATTGATCACCATCGGGATAATGATGTCTATGGTGCTGTTAACTGGATCAATACCGGTGCTTCATCTGTTGGTGAGATGCTTTTTGAGTATTTTGAAGCTGTAGATTATAAAATTGATTTTGACACTGCTGAACAGCTGTATACAGCAATTCTTACTGATACAGGCAGATTCAGATATAAATCTACTACCCAGAGAACCCTTGAAATAGCCGGAAAACTTGTTGGAACTGGGATTGATTCTCAAATGATTTGTGATACGGTATATTATAACCTGCGTCCTTCTTCCATGATATTAACAGGAAAAGTACTCAATGGTATTGAATTTTATGAAAACAATCAGATCTGTGCTTTGACACTTACGAATAAAATGCTTGAAGAAGCAAAAGCTGAACGTTCTGAATCGGATGGTTTTGTTGATTTTACTCTGTTTAACAGAGGAGTGACCGTCGGCTTGTTTTTTAAAGAAGTCGACGAGAGTACAACAAAGGTATCTCTTCGTTCAAAAAACGGGATTAATGTATCGGCTATTGCATCCCAGTTTGGCGGAGGAGGTCATTTTAACGCAGCTGGATGTCAACTGGACTTGCCGTTGGAAAAAGCAAGAGAAAAGATGCTTCAAATTGTCAAAGAGGTTTTAAATGGGTAATCAGGCTGATAGATATAATGGAATTCTATTGGTTAACAAAGAAACCGGTATGACTTCACATGATATTGTTTCAAGGTTACGCCGTATTCTTAAGCAGAAACGTATTGGTCATTGCGGTACTCTTGACAAAGCCGCTTCCGGACTTCTGATTGTCTGTCTAGGCAAAGCAACAAAAGCATCCCAATTTATAACTGATTCTGATAAAGAATATATTGCTACTATTGAATTTGGCAGAACTTCTAAAACCTATGATGCAGAAGGTGTCGATTTCGAAACTTCTGTCAATAAGATACCTGAACTTTCGATGGAATACCTTAATACTGAATTAGATACGTTCAGAGGGACAATTGAACAGACGGTACCTTTCTATTCAGCTATCCATGTTGACGGCAAACGGTTATATAAACTTGCCAAAGAGGGAAGAGATGTTGAACTCCCGAAGCGTGAAATAACCATATCAGATATTGAAATTCTTAAAATATCCAATACAGCAGTCAAGATAAAGGTTGCCTGTACCAAAGGAACCTATATACGCTCTCTTGCTCATGATTTAGGGCAGCAGATCGGATGCAGTGCATATCTTTCTGCACTATTGCGCACTAAAATCGGTAAACTGCATGTCGATGCATCTTATACTTTGGCTGAAATTGAAAAACATACAAAAGATAACATGTTAGAAAATATATTGATGTCGTATGATGATGTCCTTCCTTTTGCGGTTTGTACTATCGCTGACGAATATATTAATTCAGTTTTCGAAGGAAGAGATATTCAGCGGGAATATATCAGTAATATCAGCGGTTCATTTCTGACCGGTGACAAAGTATCTCTGAGAGATAATAACGGTAATATTTTAGCAGTCTGCTCGGCTTTAGAACAGTCTGATAGATTAGAACTTACAGATGAAGATAAACTTTTTAAATATATTAGAGTATTGCATTGAGCGTAGAATTTTTTAAAGGAATTGAAGATTATAAATCTGATCCGGCTGAGGAAACGGTAGTTACTATCGGGACTTTTGACGGAATCCACAAAGGGCATCAGGAGATTCTCAGAAAAGTAATGGATGAAAGTAAACGATCCGGCCGTAAGGCTATCCTTGTAACTTTCCATCCCCATCCGAGAGTTGTTGTTGCCCCGGAACATATCCCTTTACTATTGACTACTCTTGAAGAAAAAGGTAAGTTTATTCCGCACTTCTTTGATGGCAGTGTATTGATTATGAAATTTTCAGATGAACTGAAAAACCAAACGGCTGAAGAATTCATAAAAACGCTACTGGTAGATACACTGAACGCCAAAAAGGTCATTGTCGGATACGATCATGCATTCGGCAAAGACAGATCAGGCTCCATTGAAGTGTTGAAAAAGTTTGGTGATTTATACAATTATGATGTTGAAGTCGTAGCTCCTGTGATGTACAAGGAGAAGGCAGTTTCATCATCACGCATCCGAAATGCCATCATTGCTAACGACTACAAAGAAGCATTGACGATGCTTGGACATCATTATGCTATTGCCGGAACAGTTGAGCGCGGATTGGGACTTGGAAGACGTCTTGGTTATCCTACTGCGAATGTTTCCTATGGTATGCGTAAACTCCTGCCGGCAGAAGGTGTCTATGCCTGTTGGGCACAAATAGGTGATGAGGAGAAAGATGGGATGATGTTTATCGGTAAAAACCATTTTAATCCGCAAAAAAGAATCACCGTGGAAGCAAACCTCTTTGATTTTGACAAGGATATTTACGATCAGGAAATTATAGTATATCCGACTCATTTCATCAGAGAGAATAGAAAATTTGATTCGACTGATACATTGGTTGAACAAATTAAAAAAGATAAAATAGAAGTATTGAATATCATTAATGAGGAGACAGAAAATGTCAATGAGCAAAGAGCAAAAAGCTCAACTAATCTCTAAGTATCAGCTTCATGAATCCGATACCGGATCTCCTGAAGTACAGGTTTCGATTTTAACGAATCGAATAAACTATTTAACCGACCACATGAAAGAACATAAAAAAGATTTCCATACTCGTTTGGGACTTTTGAAACTTGTTGGTCAAAGAAGAAGACTCTTAGATTATCTGAAAGACAGAGATCTGGATTCGTACCGTCAGTTAATCAAAAACCTCGGTATTAGACGGTAAGGACTAAAAAATATATGTCACATAAAATTGAATTTGAAATTGGCGGTCGCACTATGATTTTTGAGACCGGCAAACTTGCAAAACAATCAAACGGAGCAGCAACAGCAAGATACGGCGACACGATGGTCATAAGTACTATCTGCTCAAACAAAGAGCCTAAGGAAGGCTTTGATT